>JANWZU010000185.1 GCA_025054795.1 Candidatus Caldarchaeum sp. | reverse complement strand
CAAGCATGGTTCTGACCTTGTTTTCGAGAAGGAAGCTGTTGCCTTCGCCTCTGAATATGTGTGAGTCGCTGCCGGAGTCCCAGTTGAAAAGCTCGATGTAGTCAAACCTGCCTGTCGAGGGGTCGTACCCCACCATCTCGTTTATGCTGAGAACACGTCTCTCAACCCTGCCGTTTGAGGGAAGCCGAACGGCGCTCTGTATGAGTACGCAGTTGAGTATGTCGACGTAGGTTTTAGGTATGTTGATGGGGTCGCCTGTGAGCCTCTGTATGAGTTTCTCGACCGAGCCTGCGTGGAAGGTCGCCAGCACTGGATGCCCTGTCTGCATAGCCTGAAAAGCGACCGAGGCCTCAGCTCCTCTTATCTCGCCGACTATTATGTAGTTTGGTCTCTGCCTCAAAGCTGACTTGAGCAAGTCGAAAAGCGTTATGTCTCCCTCTCCTTTCTCACCCTGCCTAGTCACCTCACGTATCCAGTTGTCGTGGGGGACAACTATCTCGGGCGTGTCCTCGATGCTGACTATTTTTGCACGAGGGTTTATGAAGACGCTGGCTGCTCTCAAAGCTGTTGTTTTGCCTGAGGCTGTTTCGCCGCAAAACCAAGTGCTCATCCCGTGCTCCATCATAATCCAGAGGTACGCAGCCTCTAGGCTGCTCAAGGTACCCCAGTTAACTAGGTCTGCTATGCTCACGGGCTTGTCTGAGAACTTTCTGATGGTGAAGTTGCTTCCGTGCCTGCTGACGTCGCTTCCGTAGACTATGTTAATCCTAGACCCGTCGGGTAGGCTGGCGTCCACTATGGGTTTTCTGTAGTTTACAGGTTTGTCTATTCTCTCGGCGAGCCTTTCAACAAAGCTGTCGAGCTCCTCATGGTCTTTGAACCTGATGTTTGTTTCGCAGCTTCCGAAAATCTTGTGTTCGACGAAGATAGGGCCTACGCCGTCGCATGAAACGTCCTCGATGTATGGGTCTCTTATGAAAGGTTCAAGCGCTCCGAGGTAGACTTTCTCCAGCACGGTGCTGTACTTTATAAGCTCCGCTGTCCTGCTGTTAGCCAGAAGGCGTGAGACAATCCCTTTACGAATGACGGGTCTGTACTCCATGTCCTCAAGAGATTCATCCACTACTATGAACTGGTCAAGCAGGTCGTTTATTATCTGCTCGTGCTCTTCCCTGTTTGTAAAGTCCATTTCTGGGCTGATAAGCGGAGCTATGCCACGCTCGACCAAAGTCATCAACTCAGGTGAGAAGACGGAGAAGGGGCTTACAACCGTGTACATCACTCTCTCGCTGGCCCTCGACTTGACGTGAATGAAGATAGGGTCGCCGACGGGGTATATTATGCTGAATTTCCGCATGTTCCGCAGGTCTCGGCTGAGCTGTTCGAAATACAGTATCTCCGTATCTTCTTTCGAGAGCTGCTCAACGTAAATTCTAAGATGTGTAAATTTTCTAAGCAGGTCTGATGGTATGGAACGGACAACTTTGGCCATCATGGTCTTTAGGCCTTGGCTTGGGAGAAGGGAAGAACACGTATGCCGAAGGCTTGGTCAACCTCGAAGGCTAGAGTCAATCCGCTGCGCTCGGCACCCTTGAGCTTTAAGACCTGAAGTGTCCGGAAAATCCTCTCCCCAAATTCTTTGACGTTTAGGACGAAATGGGCGTCTGATATAGACCTCAGCCGGAGAGAGAGGTCCGTGTTCAAGGCATGGGTGTGAATGGTTAGGAAGATTGTCTTGCCCTCGCTGTCAACT
>JANWZU010000179.1 GCA_025054795.1 Candidatus Caldarchaeum sp. | reverse complement strand
CAGTCTTAGCAACAGATTCACAGAGCGAAATCAGTTTCTCAAGCTCTTCCTTAGCGAGTTTCAAGCTTTTCACTAGCCATCTCCTCCGCAGCAGAAACTATCGACCTTCCCCGGACGTTCTGGACTAGTATTACGTTCATTTCGCCGCTGTAGGGCAGACGGCCTGGCGTTATTATTATGTACTGTGCCTCGCCGTCCTGGCTGGCTGTTGCTGTCAGTATCTTTATGATTCTCTCACGGTTCAACGGGTCTAGGTGCACGTCGAATTCGTCGACTGCTCTGAAAGGTGATTTGATATGTTTTTGAAGCGCTAGAAGGAAAGCCATCGTTGCAACAATCCTCTCCCCTCCGCTCTGGGTGTGAGCGTCCAGAAGCGTAGGCTCGACTCCTCTGAATCCGACGTAGATTTCCACCGAAGCCTTGTCGATGTCGTGCAGGTTCCGCAGCTCGATCCTCCCCGAGCCTCCAACTAGAGACAGTATACGGCTGTATTCGGGCTCTACCGACTGAACTAGGCTGCGGAGAAACGAACGCCACTTCTCCTTCCTGAACTCCGTCTCCTCCAAAGCCTTGCGAGCGTTCTCACTCAGCTGCTTAGCTCGTAGCTCGGCCTCTCTGAACTTAGCCTCCGCAAGCATAAACATCTCCTCGGCCTGCGGCGCCGGCTGGCCGAGAGAAGCCAGCTGCAGCTCGAGAGCCTTCATCTCGTCCAAAACCTCTGTAGGCCTTCGCCCAACATCGTTCCGCTCGCCTTTCGAGGAGGCCTCCGACACTCTTCTGGCGAGCTCTTTCTCGGCAGCTGCAAGCTCGTACCTCAGGTCTTTCAGCTCGGACTCTCTGAACTCTTTCAACGCTGAGGCTCTTCCAAGCCTCTCTGCTGACTTCACCAATTCGTCTATGAACCTTTCTATGCCCTCGGTCGGAGACCTGATGACCTCTATCAACTGCCTGTACTTTCTGTCGACTTCTCGAGCAGCTTCAACCGCTTCTGCCCCCAGCTTTTCAACCTCCTCGTTCAAGTTTTTCAACTTTTCAGCTATCTTGTCCCTCGACCTTTCAGCCTCCCGAACTAGAGACCAGTAGTACTCCCTGTCCAGCGTCGCCTTCCGGCTCTCCAGCTCTTTAATTAAAGTCAGCTTCTGATATTCCTCTCTCCAGAAGTCAACCGCCGCGCCGGCATCCTCCAGAGTTTTTCTTATCACAGCCTCTTCAGCAAGAAGAGCTGAGAGCTTCTGCTCAGCTTCCTTTATCCTCTCCCGCAGTCCTGCGGCTCCGACCGCCTCCTCTATCATGATAAGCTTCTCGACGCTATCTCTGCTTACGAACTGTTCTATCATGTTCTGATGCATTATGATGAGGACGTTGTCGGGGTTTATTCCGATTTTTGAAAGTAAGTTCGTGACTTCGGCTTTGGTTTTGAACTTGTTGTTTACGTAATGCCAGTACTCGCCGTTCCTCTTGAGAAACCTAGCTATGGAAACTGTGTCTGACTGAATTGATGGAATCGGCCTTCTCCCGCCTACGGGCCTGTTGTCCAGCACCACGACAACCCGGGCTGCCTCCATCCCCCTCCTAATCAAGTCGCTCAGCTTCTGACCACGCTCAGTGTAGGACTGGCCGAGGGCAACGGAGATAGCAAGAAGAATGGATGACTTGCCGGCGCCATTTGGGCCTACGATGACGTTCAGCCCGCTGTTTAGAGAGATGCGGCTGTATTCGTGAGACATGAAATTCTCCAGTATAACTTCTCGGATGTAGGGCCTGCCGACGTCTTCGTACACGCTTGTCAACTCGTACGGCAGGCCATACACGTAGGATAATATAAATTCCGCTCAAGCAGCTGTCAGCTTTGAAATCATACCTGTGTATGTGCAGGACGATTATCTTGTTTAATCAGGTGCCTAAGATATATAGACACGTCAGCAGCCTCGCATCTGAAGATGTCGCAGGAGTTAGAGTGGATTGCAGCCAAGAGGGCTAGGGAGGCGGTCAACTATGACAGGTCGGGCCAGAGGAACAAGGCTATAAAGTACTACCGGGAAGCCATAGACCTTCTGTTCAAGCTATACAGCCTAGCACCCGACGCAACCCTCAAAAGGATATACGCCGACAAGATTAAGGAGTATCAGGCGAGGATCGAGGAGCTTTCGAACGGGCCTTCTCAAGCACATGAAGTCGATCTCAGCCAGCGTGATCCTCAAGGCTCCAAGCTGCCCCTTTTTTCGGATGAGAGGCCTAAGGTTAGCTGGGATGAAATTGTCAACATCGAGGAAGCGAAAAAAGCCATCAAGGAAAGCATAGTTTTTCCAACAAAACGGCCTGACCTCTTCCCGCTTGGCTGGCCGCGTGGAATACTTTTGTTCGGGCCTCCGGGGTGCGGTAAAACTCTTCTGGCTGCAGCTGTCGCCTCCGAGCTTGACGCAGGATTCTACACCGTCGACGCCGCAAACATAATGTCCAAGTGGCTCGGTGAATCGGAGAGAAACGTCTCCAAACTTTTCAACCAATGCAGAAATGAATCAAGGTCAGGCAAGCCTGTAATCATATTCATAGATGAAGTCGATTCTCTTACTACTGAGCGGTTTATGGAGGTCGGAGGCGAGGCAAGGGTTAGAAACCAGCTACTCAAGGAAATGGACAGCATTCTCGACAAAGGCAAGAAGGATTTTCTATACGTCATAGCCGCCACCAACAAACCATGGCTACTGGACGAGCCGTTCATCAGAAGGTTTCAGAAACGGATTTACGTGTCGCTTCCCGACATTCAAGCAAGAGAGCTTTTGTTCAAGATGTACACAAACGGGCTGAAGCTCGATAGCGGTGTTGAGCTTGCGCAGCTGGCTAAAATAACCGACGGATACTCTGCGGCAGACATTCACGACATATGCGTTGAGGCTCAGCTAAGAGTGGTCAGCGAGTTTTTCTCGGCTTCCAACGGTGAGAAGGGGGAGCCTAGGCAGATT
>JANWZU010000172.1 GCA_025054795.1 Candidatus Caldarchaeum sp. | reverse complement strand
AAGTGGATGTTGTCTACAAACTTGTGGAATGTCGAATCTTCCACGCCTCGAGCTATTTTCTCATCGTTCGTTAGTATTATGCCGCCTTGAGGACCGAAGAACGACTTGTGAGTCGAGCCCAAGAGAACGTCGGCACCTTCCTCGAGCGGTTTCTGAAAAAAGCCGCCAGCTATCAGACCTAGAACGTGCGAGCCGTCGTACACCACTTTCCCTCCGTAAGATTGGACCGCTTGGGATATTTCCTTAACAGGCATGGGATAAAGGATGAAACTCGCTCCAAGAACCACCACATCCGGCCTCTCCCTGTCAACCACAGCAAGCGACTGCTCGAGGTCCAGCTGAAGGCCGCTGTACGGGAGAATAACCACGCTGTATCCGAAAAGGTCTGGAACTCGGTTCTGGATGAAGCCGGGATATCCTCCGGTCGAGGGGTCGACAGCAGCAATTTTCCCTCCTCTGCCGAGCAGAACGTATAAGGTTTGCATAAGCGCTAGATGACCTGACAGAGGAGCAACGCTGCAGTAATCGCTTCCGAACACCTCTTTACCCAATTCCTCCGCCGTCTCCCACACCTCGTGCATCATAGCAGTACCCGAGTAGTACTCCGGCCTAAAGGCATATCTCGAAGCCATGTCGCTCGAAAGCGCCCTCTTAACGGCGGGACTCAGGACGTTTTCGCTGGCGATTAGGTTAAGACAGCTATTCCTGAAACGGTCGTGGCGGTAGACCGTCTTGAGAGGCGTGTGCATGCATCATTCACATCCATCAAGGATTTTACTGTATTTCAGACAAACGAGTATCTGGTGTCGGCTTTCACAACCCTAAGAGTCACATAGGTGTTGACCGATGACACTCCTTTTATCTTTTTGATGTTCTCAACAACCTGCCTAACATGGTTCAAGTCATATCCGACCACCACGGCTATAGCGTCGTAGTCGCCTGAAAGCTGGTAAATGTTGTGAACCTCCCTAACGGACTTCAGCTCATCCAACACTCTATCCAGCTCTGATGGCTCGATCTTTATCATCAAAGCCGCTGAATTTTTAAAACCTAGCTTCGAGTGGTCCACCAAAGCGGTCACCCTCCTTATAACACCGTTCCGCAAAAGCCGGTTGAACCTGAAACGGACAGTGTTCTCACTAACGCCGATTTTCCTCCCTATCTCGGCAAACGAGGCTCTCCCGTCCTCGTAAAGAATGTTTATGATTTTCTTATCCAGCTCATCTACCTCTTCAGACATGACCATCCCATTTGACAATTAGCGCTTTCCCACCGCTGTGCTTAGACAGGTCAACAAACCTCCACCCCCTGCCGACGAACCTGATGGCGGCAACAGGCTTAGGGTTTATCCGTTGCCCACAGTGAGGACACTTCACCTCAAACTTTTCAACAAACTCCATAAGCCTAGAAATCTGCTCACCGCTAAGCATTGCATAAGCTTTGCTGCTGCTCTTAACCTCCACCGCCATCAACTCACCGCCGTCGACCGCAAGCATGTCGGGTTTAGCCATTTTGCCGGAGCCGCTGCCGGGGGTGCGGAGAGCATAGAACCCGTTTTCACCTACGTCGACGAATTTTCTAAGAAGGCTGTACTCTCCTTCATATCCTATACGGGCCTTGTAGCGGGGGGAACTAGGGTTGGATGGTTTTCTAGGCATGGCCTTGGCTATCGCCTGTCCTCAATATGTATTATTTTCTTCTCCTGTTTCTCCTTCTCAGGCGGGTTTTTCTCAACTTCATTGAGCTCTATCAGCAGCGGGCTGAGAAACCTGCTGAAGGTTGCTGAGTTCTTCACCCATTTTCTTTCAGACGGCTTCGACAGATAGCCAATCTCAACCAAGTTGGAAAGAAAAGTAGAGATGCTGCGTCTCTTCTTCTCGTTCTTGGCCAACGACTCCTGAATATGTTCAGTCAAGTCTGTCAAGCTGAAAGATGATTTGTTTATGTTGGCTATAGCCGCCAAAACTTGAACAATCTCATCCTCGGTCAAAAGCCTCGTCTTCCACTTCAGCATCTTAACGACGGGGTTAACCTCCCTCATGTCCGCTCAACCCTGTAGAACCTTTCGTAGACGTTTGCCGGGTCGACTGAAATTGTCTTCGTGCATGAGACGCAGTTTGTCAAAAGCTTGTCCATCTCTGAAATGGCGTTTTCTAGCTCTGTTTTCGACGGTAAGACGAGAAGGTTGACTGTTTGACAGCTTGGGCATTTAAGCTTGACCCTCGTGCCGTTGTCATCCTTGAGGTATTGACCGCTGTTCCTAAGCTTGAAGAAAACAGGCTGCTGGGAGACGACTGTCTCGGCTGAGGCTTGTCTCACACCACCGAGCCGGCTCAGCTCGGCCTTGAGCCTCTCGGTTTCCTCTTCAAGCTGCGACCTTCTGGACACCGCTTCTTTAAACTCTCTCTCAAGCCGTTCGAAAACCCATCGGGGTACAAAATCGTTTTTCAAAGCTGGCAAAACAAACTCAACTACTTTCCTTCTAACGTTTTCGATGAGTGATTGTTCAAGCGGTTTCAGCACCTGAATTTCGCCAGCTTTAACTTTGGCCACGTTGGCGAACTGTCTTGCTAGGGCTTCTAGGTCCTCTCTCTTGACAAGCTCAGGACTTTGCAGCAGCAACATCAAAGAACGGGCTGAAGCGGCTTCGTCTTCCAAAACCTCGATTGTCTCCCTCCTTTTCTCAATCTCTTCCTCCAAGCTCGTCAACTCTCTCTTCTTCTCCTCGATTGTCCTCAGCACATCCTCAGCTTTGCCCTTGAACCCAAACAGCGTTTCGTATTCTCTAGCTGTTTCCTCCAGCTTGTTTGAAAGTTCTCTGTACTTGTCCTCCATCTCAGCCACCGACTTTCTAAGCCTCTGAAGAAGATCCCCGAGCGTCTCCACTTCTGGCACCCATTCAGAAATCTCCTTCAGCTTCTGCTGCTTGAGGTTTAGCTCTGATTCAACTAAACCAAGCTTTTTCTCTGCCTCTTGCAATTTGAGACTGGCCTCGGCTAGCTTCGTCTCAACCTCGTCTAGGCGTGCGAACTTTTCAAAAACCTGATTAACGTCGAGTCCCGTTGAAGCCATCTTCGCAGCAGCTCTGGCTACTTGCTCGAGATTGTTCACGTCCACGGAGTGCTTCTCAAGTGATTTGATTAGGGAGGCCACCTTGTTGACGGTCTCGAGCGTGAGCTTATGCTGGTCCATGTACATCTTCAGGTCTTCTTCTATCTTCCTCCTCTTGTCCAGAAGCTCGCTTATCGCGTACTCCAGCTTGACGCTTTCACGTAGCTTCTTCTCATAATCCTTGACTAGAGCGGCGTAGCTTTTACCGTAGGTCTTCTCCAGAGCCCTTAATTTCGACGCAGCCCTGAAGTACCGCTTGAGCTGTGAAGGGGTTAGCCTCATCTCAGTGAGAGCGGCAAGAACATCCTTAGTCTCGGTTTCCTCGGTCTTGGCGATTTCTTCGCCTACCTCCCCAACCTTCTCCTCCATGGGGGCTTAAGTCAACATACAGTGATTTAAGAATATAAAGTTCCAAAAACATCAAATAATTCCAGACCAAATATCACGGTATCCTCTCCTCTATACCGTGGTAATGCAATTTTAAATAAATAGAAGGACAACTCAATGATGGTGCAGTAAGGATGGATTCCTCAAGTTATCCTACGTTTTCAGCCGCTTTGATTGGGTTGGAATCAGTGGTACCTCTGTTCTTCCTAACGATACTGCTGCTCATCATACTTTCGTCCTCGATTAAGGTTGTCACCGAGTATGAGCGGGCGGTCATCTTTCGGCTGGGA
>JANWZU010000167.1 GCA_025054795.1 Candidatus Caldarchaeum sp. | reverse complement strand
CTGCCGCCCACCGCCTCGTTTTTGCCGGCATGCA
Organism: Candidatus Caldarchaeum sp.; assembly: GCA_025054795.1. Lineage (GTDB taxonomy): Archaea > Thermoproteota > Nitrososphaeria_A > Caldarchaeales > Caldarchaeaceae > Caldarchaeum. The sequence goes on along the minus strand of JANWZU010000167.1, from coordinate 6,736 downwards.
CCACTAGAATGTGTCTGAACCTAGAGATATCAATTCTCTCCCGTTCCTTCGCTGTCTTGATGATTGTTGCATGGTATTCGGTTATCTTGGCGTTGTCGTCTCCTCTCTGAGCGCCGCTTTTAGGAGCTCCGTAGTAGCTCATAGGCTTGGGGAGGGTGATGACGTTGGGGTGGACTTGGTATTCAAGCCATGCTTTTCCGTAGGACGAGCTGCGGACAAACTCGTCAACTGCCATGACCATCTGCTCAACCTGTCTAGCCGACACACGCATTTTCACGTCGCTGAACTCAACAAGAAGAACCAGCACAGTCTGGGCGCCGAGGAAATGTACCGGTTTATGCCATTCAACCTCCTGCTGCTGAGTCGTTGCGGCTGGTATGACTGCGAGGCTGAAAACAGCAAGTGCGGCGACGAATGCGGCCAACGGTTCGACACTCAACCCGCCGCACCTTCCGAGGCTCTTACACCGTGGGAAGCGTCAGCGCAACGTACACTACGGCTCCCAAGAAAATCATGTACCCGAGCAGGTAAACGCCTACTCCCAGAGGGTCTTTGTCCACGTCGTCTAAGTCGAGGCCGAAAGGCTCCAGCCTAGCCAGAACACGGTAGTATATTGCTGCGAAGAGGTAGGAGAGAAGCACTGCGGCTAGAAGCTTCACCAGCTTGTATGCAAGCAGGACGGCTGGGCTGATTCCCAGAGTGGCTACGCCCGTCTCCACGCCTATGGGGAGCGGGGAGGTCATCGAGGCGATGAACCCCATCGCAAGATATATGAAGAAGCCGGCGGCGAACACGCCGACAGCCAACGGACTGCTCCTGACGAGGGAGAGCTCACGGATTCCCGGGGTAATCAGGTCGACAACCTTGATGGAAACAAGGCCTATCACAAAAACCAGCACAAAAGTAGCGAAGGTCCGGAGTAGAACCCAGCCCAGTCCTGTCAGAAACACAGAGGGGTCAGCCCAAGCAGGAGGCGGAGGAGGCTCTATCAGAGCAGGAGACAACATTACAGAGACAGCTTCTGTTTGTCTTATATATGTGTCTGCCCACGGCTCATGATGATTGAATCCTCGCGTGAACAAATTTCTCGAAGTTAATGCTTTTAGCCATTCTCAAAAAATAGATGTTCAGCAGGTCGGCTTGAACTCGTTTTCCCACTTTGTGGTGTACGGCTTGCTGGTGATGATGCAGAGAAACTCGGCGTCTTCGCTGCCCGTGTTTCTGTAGCTGTGGACCGTTTTGGACGGGATGAAGACGACGTCGCCGGCCTTAACCTTCCTCGTCTCCCCGTCCAGCACAACCTCGTACTCGCCTCGCAGAACGTACTGAACATGCTCTATCTCGGGGTGGCTGTGCGACGGAATCCAGCCGCCCGGCTTAATCGTGAACTTTCTCAGGTAGATGTTTTCCGACCCGTCCCTAGAGTCCACCAGCCACTGTATGAAAGTCCTACTTGCTCTCTCGACGCTCTGGGCTTGTGTTTCGTTGGAGTGTTTCACCACCGCCATGATTTATCACTGCGCAGGTTGGTTTTTAAAACTTTAGGTAATACTATGAAACCACTCCGGTATGTTGACGCTGCTTGAGGCCGCGTGATGCAAATATATCCTAGTTTACAAAACTGTATTCCGTGAAGGCGGTTGAACGAGGAAAACTCCCAAAGCCAGAAAATCGCCGAAAAACTCGGAAAAATAGCTAACGACGAGGTTTTCCAGCAGCTCCTCAAAAGGTCCAGCCTGACTAGGAAGCAGGCGGAAACGCTGATATTTGACGTGATGACGCAGCGTGATGGCGTGATTCTCACATCACAGCAGCGTGCAGCACTACGCAAAGTCTCCAAAGGAGCCTACTTCAGAACAAGGCAGCAAGCCCTGCGAAACATCTCAAAATCACTGTTCACGCTCATTCTGCTAACCTATCTAGGGTTGCTGAAGCTGCCCGGCTACGACTGGTTCTTCAGGCTGAGCCAAGCTTTCGAAGACGGCGACTGGGAGGCTGTCAACAGCTTCCTAGCTTCTCTGGAGGTTGAAAAATAGGTTGGAGGCTTTGACCTTTGTTTTTGCCTTGCTGTTCTTCGCTCAGACAGCTGTCTTCGTGTTTCTTTACAGAAGGGCAGTGATGCGGCGTGATGTAAGTCGTGATGCTGTGAACCATATCACGCCTGAAACCGGCGAAGAATCGAAAATTGGGGAAAAGCAGGAGGCTGCCTTGCCCACCTCGGCCTTAGCCGCTTTAGCTTTGATAAGGGAGCGGGGGAGTGTGATATCAAGTGATGTAAGTCGAGGTCTTAACCTGAGCCGAGAGCACACGGCCCGGCTGATGAAAAGCCTCTACGAGCGGGGGCTGGTCGACCGCAGCGGCAAACCCTTCAGATACAGCCTAACCGAAAAGGGCCAAGCTATTCTCAACCAAAAGAATCAATAACAAAAAATTCCTGTTATAGATGACCTACTAGTTTATTGATTAACACATTACTAGGATTAATTGCTATTACGTGTAGGAAGTTAAAATTACCCGTAATTACTAGGGGGACAAAAACCGGCCAGCATCAGGTCGATGTTGAACCTGAAAGTCGGAGACAGAGTTCGAGGCGGAAGGAGACCGGATTGTCATAAGGAAAAAGGTTGCAGACATGTCGAAAGTCAGGGTAAGGCTCGGCAGGAAGGTCGACTGGCGGTACGTCGAGGACATGGTGGCTGAAGGCCGTAGATGAAAGCATGCGTTGACGCCGACTTTCTGGTTGCGCTGCTAGTTGAGGACGACGTCAACCATTCGGAGGCCGAGGGAAAATGGCTGGATGTAGAAAAATGCGTTTTATCAGCCATGGCCGCTCTCGAGCTGGCCTGTTTCTTTTTGAAACACGGAGTATCCATGGACGTTCTGGAGCAAGTCATGACCGACCCTAAGATAGAGGTTGAACCAATAACCTTCTATGACCTGATGTTTGTGTTGAATCATCGGGAAAGTCAACCGCTACGACGACGTGATCATACTCTCAACGTCTAGAAGGCTCGATGTACCGCTGCTTACCTTCGACATGGAGCTGAAGGCTCTTGAGAGAAAGGTCTGAGGCCGCATGCCGACGTTCAATAGTGTTGTGCAGCACAGGTTCTAGGATGTCTGAACCGTATGATGAATATGTGTTGATGTGCAGGTTTTCTGAGATGTTGAGCACCTCAGTCATCCGGTCTTGGAAACTGTTTCACCGCCCGACCCGCTTTCGGTGAAGCTTGCTGCCACAACGTTTGTGAGGGGTTGGAAGATAACCAGCTTATACATCGGTTTATATATGGAACTTTTCACGAGACAGCCGTATGAAGGTCAGGCTTCCACCCGAGTGGGGTCCGGAACCCGTTCCCCAGAATGTAAGGACTTTGCGTTTTTTCGACTACTTCGTTCTGTGGTCGAGCCTCGGAGTCGGCTTGCTCGTCTTGGTGGCAGGCTCTTTCCTTTCTTCGCTGAGCTTCTTCGAGGTTTTGGCTGTGGCTTTTGCTGGCTCGGTCGTCGGAAGTTTGATGCTGGCTTCTGCGGGATACGTAGGCAGCAGGTACGGTGTTCCGACGATGGTTAGCCTGAGGCCTGTGCTGGGTCTGCGGGGCAGCTACGTGCCGACGGTGCTGAACATCGTGCAGCTGGTTGGCTGGACGGGTTTCGAGATAATGATAATGGCGCAGGCGGCTTCGGTTTTGACGAGCTGGCTTTTCGGCGTGCTGAGCTTCCCGATGTGGGTGGTGGTTTTCAGCCTGTGGTGTCTGATGCTCGCTCTCGGAGGGCCCTTAGTCGTCGTAAGGAAATGGCTGGAGAGATACGCCATCTGGCTCGTCTACGCCTCATCCATATGGATAACCTACCTCATCGCCTCTTCACCCGGGTTCTCAGGCTGGCTGTCCGCAGGAAAGCCTGAAGCCATTCCGCTTCTGCTCGCACTTGACATAGTCGTCGCCATGCCCGTCTCATGGTGGCCCCTCGTCTCCGACTACAACCGCTTCGCCTCCAAAACCAGCTCAAGCTTCGCCGGAACCCTCGGCGGATACACGCTGTCGAACACGTGGTTCTACGTCCTCGGAGCAGCCCTCGCAGCAGTCCTAGGAATACACGACGTCATCGCAGCCATCGGCGCCCTCTTCCTCGGCAACGCCGCCCTACTCCTGATCCTCGTCGACGAAACAGACAACGGCTTCGCCGACATCTACTCCTCAGCCGTCTCCTTCCAGAACATCTTCCCAAAAACTCCTCAGTGGGTTTTCGCAGCATTCACAGCAGCGGCAGGAGCCCTGCTGGCTCTGCTGGTTCCGCTGATGCAGTACGAGTGGTTCCTCCTGCTCATCGGCAGCCTCTTCGTCCCCCTCCTCGGAGCCACGACAGCCGAGTACTTCATAAACAGAAGAAACAACCCGCCGACAGCCGACGAGTTCTACGCCAACACAGGGTTTAAACCACACAGCTTAATCGCATGGGCCTCGGGGATAGCGGTCTACGTCGGCATAGTAAGGCTGGCGCCAACACTCGGAGCATCCATACCGTCGTTCATCACCGCTGTGGCCGTGTCGGTTGCTGTGTTTCAGCTGGGGAGACGGGTTGTTAAAGCGGCTGCTGCATGAGCTGGTGAAGAGCATAAATTGTGAAATCAAGATTGTCTAGGGCATGGAGAGGCTTGTCAAAGGCCTTCATCACATCACGCTTGTTGCGTCTAACTACGCCGTGAACCTCAGGTTCTACACCGAGGTTCTGGGGCTTCGTCAGGTTAAGCTCTCAGTCAATCAGGACGATGTTTACCACAGGCATGCCTTCTACGCCAACCCTGAAAAGACCACTGGAAGTGCGATAACGTTCTTCGAGTGGCCGGGTCTTCCGCATGGGACGCCGGGGCTTGGTTCTCCGCATCACTTGGCTTACCGTGTAAAATCCGTCGAGTCGCTTGGAAGATGGTTTAAGTGGCTGCGTTCGAACGGCGTCAAGCCTGCTGGGCCTTACGTCGAGAACGGCCGTGTCTCGGTCTACTTCCACGACCCCGACAAGGTTTTGCTGGAGCTGGCTGCCGTTGACGAAGGGTTCGACAAGCAGTATGTCGACGACGTTTTCAAAGACGCTTCAGCTCCAAAGGCTGTGGAGGAGGACATGAGGCTTCTAATGTTTGACCACGCCACACCTCTGACAGTCAGCGCAGATGTTTTGAAGAGGTTTTTGGAGAAGTTCCTAGGATTGACGGAGTTCGAGAACATGCAGGATGCGGCGGGACGGACGTGGCTGATGGTTAAGCACGACGGCGAAGCTTTCCTCCGCTACCTCGTGAAGCCTTCAGCCGACTACGGCTACGTGGGCCGAGGCTCCATCCATCACATAGCGGTGGCAGTCGAGTCTGAGGACGAGCAGAAAACAATCCTGAGGAGGCTCAACATGGCCTACGTCAGGAACTCGGGAGTGGTCGACAGGTTCTGGTTCCGCAGCCTCTACTTCAGAGACCCTGTTGGGAATTTGCTGGAGGTGGCGACTGTCGGTCCGGGCTACGACGTCGACGAACCTCGTGAAACGATGGGCAGCAGGCTTGTGCTGCCGCCTTGGCTGGAGCCTGTGAGGAAGGAGATTGAGGCTAGGCTTGCGGAGCAGGACGCCGTCAACAGACAGTCATGGCCACCCGCCTACATCGACGTTCCAGAACCTCCTGAGCCTACTTCACAGGCTTAGGCAGGATTATCACTCCTTCGTCTGGATGTCCGAGCTCCTCGCACATCCCCTTCCACCACATGTAAGCCGCTAGGGCGCACGTGGCTGCGTCGGCTTCGTCTCCCGTCAGCTTTTCAGAAAGCCCCTTGACTCCAAGCCTTCTGAGGCCCTTCACAAGCTTCGCAACCCCCTGCTGCTTTCTCGGCAGCCCCAGCACGTCCTGAACGCCGCCGGGATAGGCTTCGAACACCCTGTAGCCTCTGAGTCGTAGAGCCTCCGCAAGCTGTATTCCACGGGATGTCAGCATACGCATGGGGCCTATCGTTATCGGGAAAAACCTAATCCCCCTCCTTCTAAGCTCAACGTCGCAGAGCCTGAAATGAGGAGGGCCCGGCTTGTCCAAGCTCTCCCTGCCGCGTGGAAGGCCGAGCGGAGCGTCTACACCCACCACAGACGGCTTCAAAGCCTCGACGTCAGCCAGAATCTCCTCGTCGAGAAACCTAACCCAAGTCCTGCACCTCATAGCCTCGTCCAGAGCAGCAACCCCCGACGGCCTCCTAGTGCTGCCGGCCAAGTCGACGCCCAGAAAAACAGCGGCCACACTGCAGCGGCTCCTCGGAGGGAAATAAACCCGCTCCCATCATCAACCTCTAATTGATATACCGCTGTCTACAGCTGTACATGCATGGCGCTGGCCGGGAATGAACTCCGCTGCGCTAACTGTGGGGCGCCTTTGGAGGCGACTCCCAACGCCGTGGTGCTTGTCTGCGGGTACTGCGGATGGAGCGCTACGGTTGAGGGAGCCGAGGTTAAGCCGTTTGTCTTGGAGGCTGAGGACAAGAGCTTCCTCAGAGGTTTTCTGGAGAGGTATGTCAGAAGCAGAGCTGGAGGCGGCTCGTCTGTTCTGGAGGTCAAGTACTTGATGGTCCCGGTGTGGGCTGTCGAGGTTCACGCAGCCACGAGCTACAACGGCTACAGGTCTGAGACGAGAACCCGGACAACGGGCGTCGGTAAAAACGCTAGAACGACTGCATACACCGTCTACGTTCCTGTGAAGGGAGAGTTTGACGAA
>JANWZU010000157.1 GCA_025054795.1 Candidatus Caldarchaeum sp. | reverse complement strand
GTAGGCTCTGTCGGGCTTCAGCCGTCTCTTGAAGAGCTTGAGTATTTCGTCGGGTTTCTGACCGGTTGTTCGGACGTCTATCGTTATCTTTGCTGTTTCTGGGATGACGTTGGGCTTCAGCCCGCCTTCGAACATCGTCGCAGCAGCCGTCATCCTGCCCATGTACCTGTGCCTCCTGCCGAAACCTCTCTCCATCCCAGCCACCTTCAACACAGCCCTAGCCGCCGCAGCCACTGCGTTGACACCCTCCTCGGGAAGAGCTGCATGAGCAGGCCTGCCGTGGAACTCCGCAATTATCTCGACCCTTCCTCTGCTGGCCACGCATATCTTCATCGACGTCGGCTCGCCCACGACCACATGGTCAACCCGCTCCACCATATTCATGGTCGACAGCGTTCCAAGACCCCCGACCTCCTCGTCAGCCACAGCCATCAAAACAACACGGCCCGAAAGCCGCTCCGACCTCGACAGCGAGACTAAAGCAGCCAGCATGGAGGCCAGACATCCTTTTGCGTCAACCGAGCCTCTGCCGCACAGAAAACCATCCCTAACCCCTGTCTGGAACGGATGGAATGGCCATCTCTCAAAAGGCCCTGCCGGAACGGTGTCCAGATGCGAGTTGAAAACTACGGCGGGGCCCTCGCCCCAGCTCAGCTCGACTAAAGCCGAGGCCCTAGAAGAAGTGTGGCTGAAAACCCGTGCCTTCAGCCCATGCTCAGCAGCCTTCTCGGCGAAGAAGCTGGCGGCCTCAGCCTCCCTTCCCAGAGGGTTCTCCGTGTTTATCGCAACAAGCTTAGCTCCAAGCTCCTCAAGAAAGCTGACTAGCCAAGACTCGGCCACAAATAAGCAGCTGTCCCGCTAAAATTAAACCTCTATCCTGACGTATTTGCTCGTCGCCGTCGGCTTCTTCTTCCTCGGGCTGTTCCTGAGGAGGATGCCGCAGTAAGGGCATCTGACTCCGTCGGTCAGGTGGTAGACTCGGCAGCGGGAGCAGTACTTGTAGCCGTTGGCGTAGCTTCTTCGGGCCGACGTTTTCTGTAAGAGCAGGGTTTTCTGCGCCATTTTCACCACTTCCTCCCCCTAGATTTTACTAATAATTGTTCCGTAAGTTGTTTATATACATTAAGGTTGGTTATTGCCATCATATATAAATTTTAGACAGTATTTGAAAAAACCATGCCATACGCAAGAAGAGTTCAGCGGGTGGGCTCGGGCACGCTAACCGTTTCGCTCCCCCGTAGATGGGTTGAGAAGACAGGACTTAAGCCCGGAGACGTCGTTTCGATAGTCGAGCTTTCGGACAGCGTGTTGAAGCTTGAGACCAAGCCTACTAAAACCCCTCAGCACACGGTTTTCACGCTGGACGTCGGAAAGATAAAGGACAGCAAGCTGCTCAGCAGGCTTCTGATAGGAGCGTATCTGCAGGGCTTCGAGGAGACGAACATCATCGGCGGGGACGGAATAACGGAGGAGATGCAGGCGGCGATAGCATCCACCGTCGACCTCCTGCCCGGCGTGGAAATTGTTGAACAATCGTTCAGAAAAATAGTCATACAGTCGTTCCTCGACCCCGGCAAGTTTCCAGTACCCAGCATAATCAAACGGATACAGGTGATGCTGACCATGGGGATAAACAACTTGGCTGAAGCTCTGAGGGAAGGCCGGCGAGAGCCGCTGCTGGATGTGGAGAAGATGGAGACGAAGATCGACGAGCTTTACTTCCTATGCATCAGGCAGATATTCTTCAGCGTCAAGAAAGAGGTCTGGGGGGAGGAGGTCTCAGACCCCTACATAGGCGCTATCGGCGACAGGCTTGTAGTAAGAGCGTTGGAAGAGATAGCTGATTCGCTGAAGCTGGCCGCCGATGAAGTGGAAGCCCTCATAGAGAAAGACCTTCCGAAAGCCGTCGTCAACAAACTCGTCAAGCTGCTCGAATCCATTCAAGTGGTTTTCGGCAAAACCATGAAGGCGTTCCTCTCGCTAGACATCCAGCTGGCCAACGAGATAATCGAGACAACCTCGCAGGAGTACGGCGAGGAGATGACGCTGAGCGATGTTTTCCCGCAGAACCTACACAGCGTCGAAATGATGATAAGCCTAAGAAACTTTGTCTACAACATAGTCAACATAGCCAGAAACTGCAAGATCATCGCCGAAGTAACGCTCAACAGGTTTGTCAGGACGCCGTCAAAGCTGGTAACGCTGGAGAAGGTGTAGCGCAACGGCCAAGAAAACCACAGCTGTGAACATCAGCATCATGGCCTGCGCACCGTAGACATCGATCAAGAACCCCGAGATAGGCGGCCCCGTTATGAACGTCAAGCCTATGAGAGTCTCCAGCATCCCGATGAGAAAAACGCTATGCCCTCCTCCGTGGGTCGAAATTATCTGCAGCGTGGTAATGTAGGATGTTGATACTGCGACACCCAATAAGCCCAGTATCAGCAGAAAAATCGTGAAATTTGCTGTTTGGATAGAAGCCAGCAGGAACGTCAGGCCTAGGAAGATGCTCGAAGCTGCTAGAAGAGGTTTGACGAAAACCGTTTTGATTCTGCTGATGACCGAGTAGGTGGAAACACGGCAAAGCATGTGGATGAAGAACAAAACACCTACGTCCAGCTCCGTGAAGCCGTTCAAAACAAAGAAGCCCGGCAGAACCGAGTAGGCTGCTGACAGCGTGAAGAAGTAAGGCGTTGACAGAAGAATGGGGACTGCTAAGCTTTTGATTTTCAGAGGTTTGCTCTCGACGGGCATGTTGTTGACCAACTTTAATCTGGTGTATGCGAGAAACGCTGCGAGGGAGAGGAAAATCATGGATGCGAACATGCTTTTCAAACCAGCCAAGTAGGCTATTGCTCCGGCCAAGATGCTGCCTGTGAGGAACCCTCCACTGATGGCTGACAGAAACACGCTTAGGGTTTTGAGCCTCTGCGTTCCTCTGTAAGAGTTCGCTACAATAGATTCGCCGCATGGAAAGAAGAAGAACATCGCCACACCCATGACAAGCTGTGAAGCCAAAACCATCAGCAGGTCGTTGGCCAGCCACATCATGAAATGAGATAACGCCATCAAAGCAGCTGACACCGGTAGGGGCGTGTTCCAGTTCAGCCTCGTCAGCAGAAGGGCTGTCATGGGGCTTAGAACTACGTAGACGGCGTTTCTTGCGAACCCGGTAAGGAGGCCTGTGTCTGTGTAGGAGGCTTGGAGGAGGACGGCTTGGACGGGGGACATCTGCATCATGCTGTAGATGGAAGCGCCTGTCATCAGGGTTCCGGTCAAAAGCACTTTGATTTCTCGGTCCAGTTCACTCCACCTTTTGAAGGCTTGACCCCGCTTTACATCCAAACCCGGTCAATACAACCATGACTGACTCACCTGAAGCAACCAAGTCGTCCAGTTTACTGCGGACTGCTGCATACGCTACAGCGGAAGACGGTTCTGCGTAAACACCCATCAAACCCAGCTGCTTCACAGCCTTGACGACTGCCTCGTCCGACACAACCTCCACGTCTCCGCCCACGCTTTTAAGCTCCTCAACCATCTGACGAAGCCTCGGAGGGGTTGTGAGGGTCAGCGCATCAGCTATTGAAGGCTTGTCATCTCCTCTCCCTAATGCAACTCCTTTAAACGCCTCGTAAAGGGCTGGGCGCTGGAGCGTTTGGACAGCTGTGATTAAAGGGATTTTATCGATCAGCCCGGCTTTGAGCAGGTCTCTGAAGCCTTTAACCAGCCCCAGCAAAAGTGTTCCAGCGGAGACCGGCAGGTATATTCGGTCTGGCACAGCCCATTTCGACTGCTCAGCTATCTCGTAGGCGACGGTTTTCATTCCCTCTATGAAGTGAGGGCTCCAAGCGTGGCCGACGTAGACAAACCCACGGCTTACAGCCTCCTGCTGAGCCGTCTCAGCCACCTGTTCCCTAGAGCCTCTGACAACAACAAGCTCCGAGCCATAGGCCCTTACCTGCATAGCTTTTTCAGCGACCACGTTCTCCCCGCAGAAAATCATGGATTGAAGGCCGGCGGCTGCTGCGTAAGCGGCTATCGATGCACCTGCGTTGCCTGAAGAGTCTTCGACGACTCCTTTGACGTCTTTGACTGTGTTTAGGAGGCTTGTGAAAAGTGCGGCTGAGCCTCTGTCCTTGAATGAGCCTGTCGGAGCGATGTACTCGAGCTTCATGTAGATGTTGGTGGATAGTGTGCGGTGTATGGGAGTAAGACCCTCTCCCAGAGATACGATGTTCCGTCTCATGCTGGGGGCCAGCATCTCACGGTATCTCCACATGCTGTGGATGTTCTTCTTGATTTTGGACGGCTTGAAATCAGTCTGGTGTACAAGGTCTCCGGGGCCGCCGCAGCTCGGGCAGCGCCATTCGACGAAGGGTTGCAGAACCCTTCCGCAGAAGCAGCAGACAACCTCCTCACTCAACGAAGCTCCACAACACCTATCTACAGCGGTTATTTTCTCTTTCTACTAAGCCAAACATAATAACTCGATGATGAGGTGGTAGTTGCTGTGAAAAAGCCATCCACCATGCATCTTGCCTTGCTGGCTGCGGTCGCCTCATGGGCTGTAAGCCTCTACCTCCACCACCCCAACGTAGCCAACAACATCTACAGCGACGTCGCCTCCTTCTGGTGGAGAGAGGAGCATCTGAAGGAGGGTAAAATCCCTTGCATCCAGTACTTCTTCGAATACCCGCCCGCAGCCTGCTTCATAGTCTACGCAGCTAGGCTCGTGGGAGGAGCTCCTCTGCAAGACTACTACATGGCTTTCGCAGCACTCAGCCTCCCTGCATACCTAGCCCTAGCTTGGGCTTTAACCCGGCTGTCTGGCTCTGCCGGAGTGTTTTTCATACTGATGCCCAGCATGGTTGTTTACGGGATATACAACTTCGACCACTTCTTCACAGCGTGTCTGGCTGTCTCGCTTGTTCTGTTCATGGAGGGCCGGGCTAGGGCTGCATACTTCCTGCTCGGCGTAGGCTTCTCGGTCAAGCTGTTCACGGCGCTTCTTCTCCCCGTTTATCTTCTGGAACGTGGAAGGAGGGGCAGAGACGTTTTTGAAGGGTTGGGGTTTTTTGCAGCGGGGGCGTTGCCTGCTACAGCTCCCGTGCTGGCCGCAAACCCCACATGGGTCGGCGAGTTCCTGAACTACCACACGACTTGGGGGCTTGAAAACGCTTGGACTGTCTGGCTGTCGGCAGACCCGTTCTCCCAGTCAGCCAAGGTCCTCGGCTACTTGGTGGCCGCCATACTTCTCCTAAGGTCCTATCTGTCCCAAACATCAACCACCGTGAAAGGGTTTCTAGTGTTCTCGGCTTGGCTTCTAGGCAGCCCCACCTTCACGCCTCAGATGGCCATCTGGCTCATACCGTTCACAGCGTGCAACCCGAGGCTCTGGCTTCTGGTCCCTTTGTTCGAAGCTGCCAACGCAGGCATAATCTTCACATGGTTCACGACCGACATACCGACCCATCCATGGACCTTGCCGCAGACCATGTCCCTGCTACGAGCTGCTGCGCTGGCCGGCATGTGGTTAACCACATATAGAAGCCAGCCTCAGGTTGGTGAAGTTTCGATAGCAAGAGGCTGGGGTGAGCGGCTTTAAAGCAGAAGGTACTCGTTTACAGCGCCGTCCTCTCGGCGCTGCTTTCGTCGCATATGATAATGCC
>JANWZU010000155.1 GCA_025054795.1 Candidatus Caldarchaeum sp. | reverse complement strand
ACTACTAGCACTAGGGCTAGGACCGCCCTGACCACCCCCAATCCCCCCGGACGCCGGGCTAATGGAACAGATATAAGGCCTTCGGACGATGACAGCAGGATGGACTTGGCGGCGTATTACATGGGAAATTTTTAGGGATAGATGACCTCGTAGACGTACACGTATGCTAGGGATTGGTAGGGTGGGCTGGATTCGTAGGCTAGGCGGAAGTAGTTGAGCTGCGACGGGTTGTAGAGGTGGCCGGGGCCGAAGACGGTTTGGGTTGGTTTGTAGGGGATGAGCTGGCCGAGGAGCGTCTGCCAGAACCTCTGCGTCGGCTGGAAGTTCTGGTCTATATAGTCTGATTCCCGGTAGGGGTGGCCTGTCTGGTTGGCGATCCGAAGCATCCAGATCCACTTGCCTTCGTCGCCGAACCCCAGCAGCCTGCCGTAAGCTTGGCCTCCCTGAACGATGAACTGATGCGTGACGTAGATGACGACGTGGGTGACGTTGTGTCTTCTGAATATCTCCATGGCTGTCTGCTCGTCGCTCATGAATGCGTGGGCCACGTCGCCTATCTGCGTCGAGTTTATCGTGGCGTTGTCTATCAAAGTTATCTTCTCGCCTATGATTGTTATCCAGTAGCCGTAGTCCCACCACGAAGCGACGACGGCGTCCTTCGGCAGGTTGTCCCTCATCCAGTTCAGAGCCTTCACCCAATCGGGTATGGATTGACGGGCTGGGAAGCTTGAGGTGACTATGGTCGGAGGCTGGTAGCCTAGGTCTACAGGCGACAGCGTCACCCTTTCCTGCAGGCCTCCCAGAGCAGACGGCAGGATTGAGTAGCTGATTAGAAGAAGCAGCACCACAGGGGTTAACGCTGTCAAGCCGACTTGGTTGAAGCCTGTTTTCTTCCGGGGGGCCTGCCGCTGGGAAAGAGCCGAGCCCAAGCGGTTGAAGAGCGTTGCGTAAGAGTGTCCAGCCACTATGGCTACTGCTGGCGAAGCCATCAGCGAAAGCCTAACCATCGACGATGCGAAATACACGGAGAAGATTAGGAACAGCACGATGAACAGGTCCTCGGTCAGCCTCGTCTTAAGAAGACGGTAGACACCGAAGGGCAGCAGCAGCAGGGTCAAGCCGAAGTCGGAGAAGAGAATCGACCACGTGGGAACTTGGTTCTCGGCGACAGACTGGACGATGGGCAGCTCGCCACGCAGGCCGGGCAGAAGGACTGAGAGGAACTTTATACCCGGAGCCCCCAGCACCCCCAGAGCTGCGAGGGAGACGAAGCCCACGGCGGAGAAAAGGATGACAGCCGCTACAGCCAGCCTGCGGACTCCTGCGTCCTTGATTCTCGAAGCTGCCTCGAACACCGCCAGTATGAAGATGGCTACGAAGCCGGAGAAGATTGTTATCTCGAAGATGTATCCGGGCCCCAGCTTCGGAACCGATGTCGCTATCGCCGTGTAGACTGCGAAGGCGACGGCTGTAGCCACAAGCACTCTGCGGTGGTACCGGCCTACGAGGGCGAGGACTACGCTGAAGAACGGGATGAAGGCGAGCGGGAACTTGTGAGCTCCCCAGCTGGCGGACATGTAGCCGAGGAAAAGGCCTGACAGGACGGCGTAGAAGGCCGAGCCCTTGAGCGAGCGTTTCTCGCTTATCGCCGTAAGGTAGAAGATGTATCCGGCCAGCATAAGCGGCAAGCTTAGGCTTTCGTCGTCGAACCAGCCGAAATGCGTCCTGCTTATGTGGGCTGAGCTGATGGCCATGAAGAGAGCTGCGGCCAACGCTGTCGAGGAGCCTCCGACTCTTTTGGCGAGGAAGTAGACTGCGACGACCGTCAGCACTCCGTAGACGACTGGGAGGACTGAGGCCAGCTCAAGAGGGTTAGGCCTGAAGCCGAGGAGCGAGAGCGTCAGGTAGATGAAGGCCATGGCGAAAGGTATGCCGGGGAAGGCTGTGCGGCCCATGTCCCTCCCCCACGGATACCACGACTGCGTGTCATGCCAGCTGAAGAACTCGGCGAACCCAGCCCAGCCCCTCTCGATGACGAACAACGCCTCCTTGTACTGAACCCACGGGTCGAACTCCGAAAGAGCAACACCCCACCGCAGCGGAAGAATCCTGAGGATGAAAGCAAGCGAGCATATGAAGAAAAGCACGCCTATCTCCGTCAAAACAGGCCTGTTCCCCAGCAGCCTGTCAACCCTGCGAAGCCTAAGAACAACCTTTGAAGCAACCGACATTTTCCGAAAACCTTCTCGAAGGCCTTGTTAAAAAGTTATTCCAGACAAGCCCTGAACGATTCAAGCGTATCCTCTGGAACAATCTCGATGTATGTTTTGGAAAATCCGAGACCTTGTTTATCAGGCAATTTTTTAATACGTGGCCTTGAAAACCGGATGTTATGAGGTCTTCGGCGTGCTGTCTAGCTGCTCTGGCTGTCATTATGCTTCTCGCTCAAACCGCTTCGGCTGAGCTGGTTAGCTTCAGACGCTCCCACGGAGGCTCCGGCGACGACAGAACCCTCGACATCTTCGTCGACTCGGCGGGAATATACACGGTCGGCTCAACCGCTTCATTCGGCCCCGACCAGCCCAACGGCTTCCTAACCATCTTCAACAGCGACAACAGCCACCGCTGCAGCGTCTACTTCAACGTCGGCAGCGGCTCATCCGACGAAGCCGTAGCACTCACAGTCCACGGCGGAAGAGTCTACGTTCTAGGAAACACGAACTTCGGCCCCAACCCACCCAACCACTTCATAGCCGTCTTCGACACTACATGCAACCTCCAAGCCTTCAGACTCTACGACATAGGCGCGAACGAAGCAGCCAGCGACATAGCAGTCGAGCCGGCTGCAACACCCCACCTCTACGTCGTCGGACGTCAGACAGGTTTGGGAGCATATCTAGCTAGGATAAACGCAACCCTACACGTCGTGTGGGCTAGGTTTTTCAAGGTGCGTGGAGGAGACGACGTGGCTCACGCCGTGTCTTTTTCAGGCGGAAGGGTTCACGTTGCTGGAGACTCGAACGACGGCAGCTCCCTCAACATGTTCCTGTCAGTCTTCGACACAGCTGGAACCCACGTAGCCACAAGGGAGATAGGAGGAGCGAGCAACGAGCAAGCCTTCGACGTCCTAGTTTCAGGAGGAAACATCTACCTAACCGGCTACACAGACTACACAGGAAGAGCGCAGGAGGTCATACTGGCTAGGCTCGACGCAGCGTACAACGTCGCATGGATAAAAGCCTTCGGCACATCATCCGGAAACGAGCGTGGCCATGCTGTGGCTGCCGCCGGCGGCCTAGTCTACGTCGCAGGACAGACGTCTGTGTTCGGCACGTTGGACGTGTTGCTGGCTGCTTTCGCAGCCGACGGCTCTATCTCACACTCCTTCATGGTTGCTGGGGCCGGCGGGGGAGACGACACAGCGAATGGGGTTTCGTCGCTGGGTGCATGCGTCTACCCTGCAGGAAGACATGTCAGCCTGCCTCTGCTGTACGTCGTGTTCGACGGCGAAGTCAACACGGTAGCCATGTCGGTCAACACCATCAACCCGCCGACAGCAGCCGCAGCACCCACAGCTGTCTCAGTCAGCCCCGGAGTAGGCAGCTTCACACCGTCGATAGACACGCCTGCGGCCGTCAACTCATTCTACTCAAGGTTCTGCCCCGACGCCTTGGTTTCGACAACTACGACAACATCCACAACCACCGTCGGAACAACAGTGACGACAACTTCAACCTCCACCGTTTTGACGACGGCCTACGCCATAGCAACCACGACGTTCACCCAAACAAGCTCAGTCATCCTAGTCGTCAGCCAGACAACATTCACAACCATCCCCACAACCACAACAACCACGCAAACACTCTCAACCACAACAACCACGACAACCACGTCAACAACCTCCACAACCACAACACTAACAGCCCTAACAACGCTTACACAGTCAACAACCCAAACAGCAACAGCCGTCACAACAGTCGTCTTCCCAGAGCCCGTATCAACCTACATACTCCCCATGCTCCTAGTGCTAGTCGTGGTCGTGATGGCAACAGCCCTAATCCTCAGACGAAGAACACAGCAGCCGCCTCCACCCATGTTCTAGCCATCAACCCCAACAACATTCCACGAATCAGATTTTCTTTGTGTTCGTCCTCGACAGAACATGCTGGGCTTTCTCGTGTGTGTGGACTTGTATTTCGAACGGCGGCTTTATCCCGGCTTTCCACATCTCAGCATGCACGACAGCGGGGCTAGCATCTATGGCCACGAGGATGTCGACGCCGCTCGACATAGTGTGTGTTCCTTCCAGCACGGAACCGAGAGATAAACCTCGGCGCCGGGGTCAACCTTTTTCACAACCTGCTTGAATGTCTCGAGATGTTTGTCCAAGTTTTCAAAAACCTCTCTT
>JANWZU010000102.1 GCA_025054795.1 Candidatus Caldarchaeum sp. | reverse complement strand
GAAGCCGCCGCTCGTCACCACCCCCACACGACGACCAGATTTGTCTAGTATATGATAACCAGTTCGGGGAACTCCCGGCTCAACCATCTCCAGCAAAGCCGTCGCCGAGCTTGGCTTAACTTTCAAAATTTCAGCAAGCTTCTCCTTTCCGATGAAACTTTTCTTATCCATGTTAACGGCCCACATCAAACCTACGTCGGCAGGAGTTTTAGATTCATCAAAGTCGACGCCTGAAAGAAGATAACCGGCCTCAAGCCTGCAGGCGTCTCTGCAAGCCAAGCCGCAAGGCTCAACGTCTCTGCTTACAAACATCCTCCACGCATCTGAGTAAAGCTCATAACCTCCGCAAGGAATAACGAGCTCGAACCCGTCTCCACCTGTGTATCCGCTCCTCGTCAAAAGCATTTGGCAACCACGAAAAGAAACGAAATCCCCTCCGAACCATTTCAAACCTGAAAAATCTCTGCCTAAAACTTGAGATACTTGCTGGGGCGACTCTGGACCTTGGACAGCGAAGAACGCCGAGGAATCTGTGAAGTCCTCGACGTATGTGTCTGAGGCTGAGTTCTGCTCAACCCACTCAACAACCCTCCGCCTAGTAGCAGCGTTTGAAACCATCAAATAGCTTTCCTCATCGACCTTGTAAACGGTGACGTCATCTATTATCCCTGCGTCGTCGTTTAGGATAAGCCCGTACTTCATCCGTCCCCGCTTTAGCCTTTCGACGTCGACGGTGATAATTTTCTGTAGGTCAGACGTGGCCGAGGACCCAGATATCTTAGTTCTTGTCATGTGGCTTATGTCGAAGATTCCGGCCTTCTCCCTGACCGCTTTGTGCTCTTTCCTAAGCGTCGTGAATGTTATGACCGTTTTCCAACCAGCGAACTCTCCTACTTCGGCATCTGGGTAGACCGATTGGTACAGCCTGAGAAGCGGTATCTCCTTCATCTTTCTCTACTCTTCAACAGTCTCCAAGTAGGAGTCATGGTCAGCGGATGTGAAGCCTTTGCTTCGTCAACTCTTCCCACAGAGGTGTTGTGCGGTGCCTTGCGGACCAGTTCGGGGTTGTTGTAGCATTCATCGATAACTTTTTCAAAAGCCATGATGAAGCTGTCCAAATCCTCTTTCGACTCAGTTTCAGTGGGCTCTACCATGAAAGCCTCCTCAACTATCAGCGGGAAATATATCGTTGGTGCGTGGAAGCCGTAGTCGAGCAGACGTTTAGCCACCTCTAAAGCGCCTAACCCTGTCTCCCTGCGAAGCTTGGCCAGGCTTACCACGAATTCATGCTTGCGTGGTCTTGAGGTGTCGTAAGGAAGGCTCACGCCCCGGATCCTAACCATCTTGGACAGCGTGTAGTTTGATGATAGGACAGCGTATTCCGCCGCCTTCCTCAACCCCTCCCCACCCATGGAAAGAATGTAGCTGTAGGCTCTGACGAGGACGGCAAAGTTTCCGTGAAACATCTTAACTGCTCCTACTCCTTCCTCATTTGTCTCGAGCCTCAGAAGTCCATCTTTCTCTACAATTCTAGGTGGTGGGAGATATTTAGCAAGCCTTGAAACCACTCCGACGGGCCCAGCCCCCGGTCCTCCTCCCCCATGGGGTGTGGAGAAGGTTTTGTGGAGGTTGAGGTGGACGATGTCGAACCCCATGTCGCCCGGTCTGACGAGGCCCATGATGGCGTTGAGGTTTGCTCCGTCGTAGTAGAGGAGTGAGTCGTTCGAGTGGATTATCTTAACTATCTCCTCGATGTCTTTCTCGAAAAGGCCAACGGTGTTCGGGTTAGTCAACATTATGCCAGCTACATCGCCGTCGACTATTTTCTCGAGTTGTTCTAAGTCAACGCATCCATCCTGCCTCGTTTTGACGACAGCTACGTCGAAGCCTGCCATGCCGGCGCTTGCCGGGTTTGTTCCATGGGCGGAGTCGGGAATTATTATTCTGCTGCGTGGCTTACCTTCTTTTTCGGTGTGGTAGGCTCTCATTATCAAGCATCCGACAAGCTCTCCGTGAGCTCCTGCGGCTGGGGAGAGGCAGAATGCATCCATGCCCGTTATCTCCTTCAGACAGTTCTCCAAGCCGTGCAGTATTTCGAGACAGCCTTGAACTGTTTCAGACGGCTGAAGCGGGTGGGTTCCGGCTACTTCGTCAAGCATGGCTAAATAGTTGTTCACGGCTGGGTTGTACTTCATGGTGCAGCTTCCAAGCGGGTAGAAAACTGTTGAGATACTCATGTTCATCTGGCTCAGCCTCGTGAAGTGCCTTACAACAGCGGGTTCGGAAAGCTCTGGAAGAGGAAGGTCCCGCCTCAGAAGCTCTGGAGGTATTTTCTCAACACATCTTTCACCTGCTTCCTCAACCTCTCTATCAGATCTCGGAACTAGGATGCCTACGGCTCCGGGCTTAGACAGCTCGTAGACCAGCTTCTCATCCCAAGATGCCTGCTTGTACATCTAAACCATCTCCTTAAAACATTCTGTGTAAAGGTCGATGTCCTGTTTGCTGTGGACCTCCGTGACGGCCGTCAGTATTCCGTCGTATATCTTTGGGAACCCGGGGCCGAGCCTAAGCCCTCCTACGATGTTTTTCTCCAGAAGCCTCTCAAGGACTTTCTCTGGCTTTAAACCTTTGACGCTGTAGGCGAACTCCATGTAATGGGGTGCTCGGTGAAGCGGAATGGCGACGTTCGGCATGGCCTTTAGTTTTTCGATGAAATAGCTGGTTTTATCGAATATATGCCGGGCCAGCTGTCGTAAACCTTGTTTTCCAAGGAGCGAGAGGTATGCTGCTGCAGCGACTGCACACAGCGCTTGGTTTGTGCATATGTTTGAAGTGGCTTTCTCCCTCTTTATGTCCTGCTCTCTCGCTCTCAGAATCATGGTGAAGGCCCGTTTCCTGTCTTTCAAAGTCTCAGTCAGGCCGACAAGCCTGCCGGGCATGGTGTGAACCAGCCTACGTTCAAACCTGCATCCGAGAATGCCGAGCAACGGCCCTCCGAAACTCATCGGCAGCCCCAGCGGCTGTCCCTCGCCGACGACGACGTCAGCCCCGTATTCTCCGGGAGGCGTCAAGAGTCCGAGAGACGTAGGCTCGGCTCCGACGACGTAAAGTGCTCCCGCATCATGGGCTATCTCTCCAACAGCCCTTACGTTTCTGATTAAAGCCCCCACATAAGATGGGTTCTCCACGTAGACAGCGGCAGTGTCGTCGTCAACGGTCTTCTTCAGATACTCTTCGTCGACAAGAACTTCATCGTCGACAGGTACTTTCACTATGCTGATTTCAAGAGGCTTTACATAGGTTTCTGCGACCTTCAGCCTTTCGGGGCTGATGAGCTCCGACACAATCACTTTCCTACGGCCTGTGTAGCGGTGGGCCATTCTCAAAGCCTCGCCTAAGGCTGTGGCCCAGTCGTACATGGAGGAGTTCACCACGTCGACGCCGTAGAGGTCTGCGGCGAGGCTTTGGAACTCGAATAGAGCCGTGAGCATGCCTTGAGACGCCTCCGGCTGGTAGGGTGTGTAGCTTGTCAAAAACTCCGACCTCATGGATATCTCCTTGACTGCGGCTGGGATGTAGTGTGGCCATACTCCGCCTCCTATGAACAGCTTCAGCCCCCGGCGGTTCTTAGCAAGAATGGCCTTAATTTTTTCGAGATCGGAAGAG
>JANWZU010000064.1 GCA_025054795.1 Candidatus Caldarchaeum sp. | reverse complement strand
CGAAACTTGGAAGCCGTTCTCCTGGAGGAGTTTTTCAAGATAACCAACGCACTCATCTATCCCCTCCATCCTAGCAGAGATGCTTCGACGTGAAATGAAATCTGCAAGAGTCGAAAGAATCTCCTTCTTCTCAGACTCTACCAGCTCGAATATCCTAGACAGCAAACTTTCTGGACGCATCGTCTTGATAAAATCAACCTTATTATTTTAGATTAACCAACCATCCAAACCGGGATGACGGAGGCAAGCATACCGGAAGCCGAACCCGTTAGGCTGAGCCGCAGAGACACGGCCCTCGTAATAGTGGACATGCAGAACGATTTCTGCCATCCAAGGGGGAAGCTGTTCGTCCCCACCTCCCCGGCGACAATCCCAAACATCCGCTCCCTTTTGGAAAAAGCTAGACGCTCAGGCGTCAGAGTCTTCTTCACACAGGACTGGCACGACAAGGACGACCCTGAGTTCGGGATATGGGGTGAGCATGCGTTGGCCGGCAGCTGGGGTGCTGAGATTGTTGAAGAGCTTAAGCCTGCTACCGGAGAAGTTGTTGTCAGGAAGCTCAGGTACGACGGTTTCTACGGAACATCCCTAGACCACTATCTATCGATGCATGGTGTTAAGAACCTGCTGATTACAGGCACAGTAGCTAACATCTGCGTCCTCCACACAGCTGGAAGCGCAGCCCTCCGTTGGCACAAGATATACGTGCCAGTCGACTGCGTTTCAGCCCTAACAGAATTCGACCTTAAAGCTGCTTTCAGACAGATCACTTTTCTTTACAGAGGGGTCCTAACTAGGTCGGAGTTAGTTGAGCTGACATGAGAACCTCAAGGCCCATGCCATACTTAGCTGAAAGCAGCAGGGTTAAAAACGGAGAGTCAACCGACATCTACTTTCAGAGAACTAGGGCTGTGCTGGAGCAGGCTCAGTCGTTCGATGTCAACGTGGTGGCTGAGGTTCACTCCTACTCCTTTCCCGACCAAGTCAGCTATGCGGTTCTCACAGGTCTCGAGGAGGTTGCGTGGCTTCTGGAGGGCCTTCCAGTCAACGTCTACGCCGTTGAAGAGGGAACCCTGTTCACGGAGAGAGAGCCTGTTCTCAGCATCGAAGGCCGCTACCGAGACTTCGCAGTATACGAACCCTCCATTCTAGGCTTCCTCAGACACGCAACGAGCATAACAACTAAGGCCGCACGTGTTAAGAGGGCCGCTGAAGACAAGCCCGTGCTGTTCTTCGGCATCAGATGCGTTCATCCCGCTATCACCCCCATGGTTGACAGAGCGGCCTACGTCGGTGGATGCGACGCCGTCTCAGGGGTGGTCGGAGCCGAGATGCTTGGGCTCAAACCTACTGGAACGATGCCACACGCCTTGATACTTGCGGTTGGGGAGCAGGCCAAGGCTTGGCTTCTCTTCCACCGCCTCAACCCACCCGAAGTACCTCGGATTGCGCTGGTCGACACTTTCTCAGACGAGAGGTTTGAGGCCCTTCTTGCCGCCGAAACACTCGGCAAGGACCTCTACGGCGTTAGGCTGGACACGCCCAGCTCACGCCGGGGCAGCATCAAGAAAATAGCTGAGGAAGTTCGTTGGGCCTTGGACATAAACGGCTACCGCCACGTTAAGATATTCGTCAGCGGAGGCCTCGACGAGCATGAAATCGAAGAGCTTAAAGATTTAGTGGACGGTTTTGGAGTAGGAACTTCGATAGCGTTCCCACCGTCCATCGACTTAGCTCTAGACATAGTCGAGAGGGAGGGTAAGCCTTTCTCGAAGAGGGGGAAGCTTCCGGGTAGGAAGCAGGTTTACCGATGCAGCAACTACCACGACTATGTGGTGTTGTGGGGAAGCAAGCTGGAGAGATGCCCGAAGTGCTCGGCCGGCCTTAAGCCTTTGTTGACGCCTTTGATTCTGAAAGGCGAGGTTGTTAGACGTTTTCCAGACGCTGCTGACGTTAGAAGCTACGTCCTCAAGC
>JANWZU010000101.1 GCA_025054795.1 Candidatus Caldarchaeum sp. | reverse complement strand
GCTGTAGCTGCAGTGGCTCTTTTTGCAGGGTTAGCCGCAGGAGCTGCGTACTACTCCTTTGTTTTAGGCGAGACGGAGGCTAGGCATCAGAGCCTTGTGAAAGAGCTGAGGGATGAAAACGCACGTCTTCAAAACCTTTTGACTCAGACAAACAACCAGCTGTCGAGGCTGCAGTCGGACTACAGGAGTCTGCAGACTCTGCTTGAAAACGCTGAAACTCAAGCACGCCAGCTGAACGAAAGGCTTGCATCGTTGGAGCGGCGTGCGGACAGCCTCTCCTCCCAGCTGTCTTCGACGAGCAACGAGCTCAGCAAGCTCCGCACCAAAGTCGACCAAGTCAAAAACATCATGACGCTGCTTGAGAACGACCGGGTTTTAATCAGCTGGCTTAGGGGCGGTGCTCCGGATGACAGGGAGGGCGCCCGGCAGTACTGGAACGAGACGAGGGCCTTGGCTTTGAAGAGCGACCCCAACTTGGTTAACACGGTTGACGAAATACTGGCCAACCTTAACCTTTACTTCGACTGGCTTGCCCGAGCTCCTCCTCTCACCGGCACCTCGAGGGCTGAGATAATCGCTTGGTGTCCGCTTTGGATTGACTGGCTGATCAACGCTCCTCCGGGTGTCGACGGCTACTCAGAGGCTGTTGAGAGGTTTTCGCAGGAGGTTATGCTGGTGGTCATCGGCCACATCGACTCGCTGATTAGAGTTTTGGAGAGCTAGCGTCGGCGTAGGATGAAAACGGCCACGGCTACGGCCAGAACACCTGCAACCGCTATTATCAAGCCCAGCGGAAGCTGAGCCGGCTGCTCCACGGGTGTTTGGACGACGGTTGTCCTCGGCGTTGTGGGCCTCGTCTCCGTCGCAGCCGTCCTCCTGACCTCAACCCTCTCAGTCACGCTGAAGGCCTGAGCAACCTCGTCGCTGTAGACCACAGCGGTGATCTCGACGAAGCCCGGCGAAAGCTGGGAGGTCTTGGCCGCCGTCAGGCTTATCTCGAAAACCCCTCCAACAGCTCTTCCAACACCCGAGTCAACAACCCTGCCTGTTGCGGGGTCTCTGACGACGTAGGAGACGCTTACGGCTCCACGGCCCGCTGTGTTCAACGCTATCTTTGAGTCGCTGCCTATTACGACTGCTCCCTCGAGCTTCTGGAGGCGTGGTTTGTCGACTGTGCCGAAGTACCATTTACCGGGCTTGAACGGGTAGGAGGGGTCTCTGAAGGCTCTGAGCTCGGCGTACTGGGAGGCTGGGTCGAAGACGGCGAGGTAGAAGGGGCCGTTGCTCACTACGGCTAGGTTGTTTGTGTTGACCCAGTTGAGCAGGGCTCTGTATCTGGCTACAGCTCCCTGCTGGTTTTCGTAGGACCTGCCTCCTACTGTGAAGACGTTGGCTGGGAAGTAGTTCTTCGAGATGAAGTCGGTCAGCGAGAGCCTGACTAGGCTTACATGCTCCCGTAGCACGAGGTTGAGCTGGTCTAGTCTGAACCTTGCGGAGGCTGTGTCGCTGTAGGTCGCCAGCCTACGGGTGAAAACCAAGTCATCGCCCACGGCCAGAAGCTCCCACGGCATCCCTCCGCCGAACACCTCGGCGTATTCGGCGATGTAGTCGGGCTCGAAGTTCCAGTAGTCGACGTAGACCTCCAGCCTGTTCTGGTCGAGTATTCTGAAGCCTTTGAAGGTCTCGAGTATCGGCCTTGATGTGAAGGCTATGGCGAACTCGATCCGGGATTTGACGTCGTCGTAGGCTAGGTCGTAGGTCTGGTATATTCGGTAGAGGACGTCGGCCATGGTTATCGGTATTCCGTGATGCCATTTCGACGAGGTGTACTGGCTGTAGTCGAAGACAACTTTGCTTATCGCACGTGTGCCCGAGGCTACGTTCGTCCAAGCCTTTGTCTTAGCATCCCATACGAAGGCGTCTGAGGGAACTGGAATGGTTCCTGTCGGGCCGGCTGTTTCCACGGTGTACTTTGCTCTGAACGGTATGGGTAGGCCTGTGAACGGGTGGCGTGCTATGGCGGGGTCTGAGACGGCTCTCCAGAGGTCTGAGCTGTAGACGTCGCCCAACCCTCCGACGGGGTTCCAGACAGTCCGAGGAGTCCAGACCCATAGGTGGCCTACGTTCAGCACGTCTCTGCCGGGGATGTGTACTTCACGCAGCGTCCACAACCCTCGGGCCCCGGCGGCCAAATCCTCCGTTATGCCGGCCATCCTCCTAGACACAGGTGTGCTCTGGAGAACGACGGCAACCCAAACCCTCACAGACTCCGACACACACTCCCTCAAGGCCTGCAGGTACAGCCTGTTCCTCTCATCACGGCCGCTGTACTGGCCTTTGAATATCTTCTGGCCCACGTCGTCTAGCAGCTGGTTTGAGTACTGCCAGAACCCGAACTCCTGCCAGCCCGGCATGTTGCCCAGCCACGGGGCGCAGAACTGGTTGACGGAGGATGTGTCGTACTTTTCCAGAGCGCCTCTGCCCCAGCCCTCAGTGTAGACGTGCCACTGGAACTCCTGAGGGTCTGTCGTGTAGACCCGTGCTATGGCTTGGGCGAAGGGCAGGTATATCCGCTCGACTGTGAACCCTGCTTTCTCAAGCTCCGAGGCAACGAGGTCGCCTATCTCCCTTCTCTCATCCTCAGTCCTTATGACGAACTTGACGGTTATCGGCCTGTCGCCGTAAACCCATTTCCCGTCTCTTTTCGCCGCTCCCGCAGCCGTCAAGGCGTTTGTGATAAGCCTGTTGGCGTACTCGGGGTCGTACCTGATTCCTGCTTCGAGTATCTGCTGGAAGAAGAGGGCGTAGTCGTAGTCGTAGGGTGTTAGGTGCGATGTCATCGGGGAGGCTAGGCCTCTGTAAAGCTCTCTGACCACAAAGTCACGGTTGACCAAGTACTGGAAAGCCTGCCGCACCTCCTTCAGGCTGAAGGGGTTGAAGCCTCTCTGGTCGGGCGCCGGGTTCAGTATGAGTGAGAGAAGAAGAGAAGGGGCTCTTACCATCACTATGTTGGGGTCCCGCTCCAAGGCTTGGAGGCGTGCAACCCTCATGCTGTAGAGGTAGAGGTCCATGTCTCCTCTTTCAAGCGCTTGCGGAGCAACCTCCTCTGCGTAGGCCCTCACCCTTATGGTTTCGACGGCTGGGCCCGGTTTGTCGTGGGGCGGTGTGTACTGCTGGGCGTAGGCTGGAGCGAGCAGCAGAACAGCCAGCGTCAGAAAAAGGGCCTGCTTCATCATTTCGCACGCACCTTCCTGTTTGAGAGTATGACTGCGCCCGCCGCCACTGCTACAGCGACGACAGCTATGCCTAAAGCTATCTCAGCCATCTGGTTGGGCTGGCCTTGGTTGAGCAAGGGCTCTAAACGTTTCGCAACCTGCTCAGCTAAAGCCTCTACGTCAACAGGCTTGGGTATTGCTTGCTGAATCTGGTCAATCCTGCGGCTGAGCGTGTCGCTGACCGTGTTCAGCTGGTCTCTGATGTTGTTGAAGCCGAAGCTCGTGTAGTAGGTTGACTCGGCTACGTTGCCCAGCACGTCTATGGCTCTGATGAGATGAGCCCCCTCGCCCGAGACCGGGACGAAGATGGTTGCTGTGAACCTGCCTGCGCCGTCTGTTGCGAACGACGAGATGACGACGCCGTCAACCTCGATGAACACCTCCCTCTGACGGGCTGCAAAACCGTCGCCGACAATCGATATCACCTGACCTGCAGGGCCCTGCGGCGGGCTTATGAATATGCTGGGCGACCTGACCGGTCTGAGTCTGGCGAATGCTATGTCTTGGTTGGGGGCGCCTCTGAACCCTGCCCGTGAATCCGTCCAAACCATGTAGACGTCGTTGAGGGTTGATGTGATTCCCCAGTAGTCGCCGACGAAGCTGGCTATCCCGTAGGCGGGGTTGGAGGGGTAGTCGGTTACTCGGGAGTTTTCTAGGAAGGTTTCTCCTCTGTTGCCTGACCGTGTGTAGTAGATGTGGTAGCGGTAGTTGTCGGGGTCGTCTCTCATGTCTCCCCAGATGATGTGGATGGTGCCGTTGGGCGATACTGACATGGTTGGGAAGAACTGGTTGCGTATGGTTAGGTCGTCGTTGACCCGCTTAGGCCTCGACCAAGTTGCACCTCCGTCGGTCGACCTAGAGAAGTAGACGTCGGAAAGGTCTCCGGGGTCTCTGCCCATGGCTCCGAAGACGATGTAGACTTCGTTGCTGTTCTGGGGGTTTGTCCCTATGACGGGGAACATCGAGGCCCACGAGCGGAAGTAGGTTGGGCTGAGGAAGAAAGGCTGCTCCCACGTCCCTCCCGGATACACAGGCGAAGGCCTCGACCAAGTCCTGCCCCCGTCCCTTGAAACGACAACCATGGGTGTGAAGAGGCCTTTGAACGGCCCGTCGTCGAGCGAGTCGTAGTAGGCGACGTAAACCGTCCCGTCCCTAGCCACGTGGATGTTGCTGCCCTGAACAAGACGGGCCTCCTCATCGCCAGCCAGCCCGCTGAAAACAGGGCTTACCGCAACGGGAGAAGTCCAAGTCACGCCGCCGTCGGTTGACTTGACCAGCTTTATTGAAACTTCGACGGTTGGCTCGCCGACGAACGGGTAGAAGTCGAGGAACGGGTAGATGGTTCTGAACTCTGTGTAGGTCACGTAGACGGCGTCTTTGGTGGGGTCCGCTCTGTCGGGGCCCACGGCCATCCAAGGCTTGTCGAGGAACAGGACAGCGGCTCTGTCGGCGGCCGGCAGAACACGGCCCTTAGCGGCTATGTAGGGATAGCTCCACGAAACACCACCGTCCTTAGAAACCGAAACAGTTATGCTCGCCACGTCTGTTTCATAAAGCAGCCTGCCTATTCGCAGGGGCCTTGAGCCAATCGACAGAAGAACGTAGTAAACCGTTCCGTCCCTTCCGAAAGCCACTACGGGGTCGCTGCAGAAGCTGTCCTCGGGCCCCGGCACAGTCATGGCTGGGCCTCTCCATGTTTCGCCGCCGTCGAAGCTTACGTAGCTTACTGCGCAGGAGACGTCGAAGTCGTGGGAAGCCATCACTAGGTGGTCGGGGTTGTTGGGGTTGACGGCGATGTGGGGCTCGTTCTGGTAGGGCCTGTTTCCTATGTCGTATGTGACGACGACGTTCCGGCTGAACTTGGCTGTGGGCGAGCGGTAGGGTATGTTTATCAACGGCCCCTGAGGCCTAGCTGCAGCGGCTTCAGGCTCGAGTTTGAAGCCCTCGAACTCCCTCTCCTTGACCCCGGCGTTCAACCGTGTTGCGGCGCCGCCTGAAAGCCTTTCGCCCAGAAACTCAGCCGACCTGATCAGCTTCGCCTCCGGCCCTCTCTCAGCAAACTCCTCACTCCACTCAGCTCCGTAGCCAGCCACAAAAGTAGAAGTGAGCAGCAAAAACAGTAGAAAAACAGACAGAGACCTCATGCTTGTATTCACCTTGCCATAGGTTGAAATAAGCTTTTCCCAGCATCCTTGAAGGTTTAAAAATTTATAAGGCATTCAACCGATGCGAATAGGATGAAAACACTCGTACTGTTGGTCTTGGTTTTGACGGCTGCGGCTGCCGGTGTCTCGTCAGCCCAGCAGATAACCCCCGGCGTGGGCTTCGCCTCAGCCCCAGAGCTTTCGCCCGGCACCTACTCCTTCTACCTAGGGCCGGGAGAGTTCCACTTCTTCAAAGTCAGCCTTGAGCCGGGCGACGTCGTAGTGGTTATGATCAGGATGGCTGCTGGGCTGGACTTCGACCTGTACCTGCTCAACCCGTTGAGGGAGGTGGCTGGGCAGAGCCTCCGCGGACCCGGCGCAACAGACGCCATAGAGTATACAGCTGTGGAGAGAGGCCCCCACTACGTAGTGGTTCTGGGTTTCGGAGGGGCTTCGGGAATGTATTCGCTTACCGTCTCAGTCTTCAAGCCTAAAACAGTCACCCAGACCGTCACGGCGACGGTCACGCAGAAGGTGACTGAGACGGCTACTGTAATCAACTTCCAAACGAACACAGTCGTTTCCGAAAGAGTTGTGACAGTGGTTGACACCGACGTGGTTGAGGTGGAGAGGGTGCCTTGGACAGCGTTGGGCCTCGCTGTGCTGGCTGCAGCTCTCATCTACACAGGCTACGCTGCTTCAGACTCTTTGAGAAGTTTGGCTAGGAGGCAGGAGCCGCCGAAAACCGAGACCTCCTAGCGATACTCCTTGATGTGCTTGATGTTCGCCGACAAGGCCTTAGCCAGAATTTTTTCATCAGCCGTGTAAAGCTCAGCCTCCTCAGCCTCCGCCAAGGCGACGTAAACAGCGTCGTAAAAAGTGAGGCCTAGGCTGTAAGCCAGCGAGACCGTCCTGCGGGCATAGTTCCCGTCCAGAAGCCTGAAGCGCATCTGAAGGCCGGCCAGAAAGCGTAAAGCTTCCGCCACGTCGGTTTCTCCGAACTCGGGGTTGTATCTAAGGGCGTTGCATAACTCGTAAACGATTAAGTACGGCGCAGTCAGATCCACTCTTCGCCTTGCGTAGTCGTGCAGAAGCTTGACGGCGTTAGTCGAGTGCTGTTCTTGGTTGAACCACTTGACCGCTACCGAGGCGTCGACGACAACCGTCTTAGGTCCCGCCACTTCCTAACCTCCTCCGCCCCAGACCATCTGCCGCTCGTCTTACTCCTCAGCCTGTCTATGCCTTTCACCGCCGTCTCCAAAGCCTCCAAATCCAGCTTACGCATCGAGCCCAGAGCCTCTTCGAGCGCCACCCTCTCGGCTATCGCTTTCCTGACAACCTCCGACCAGTTGATGTGGCTGAGCCTCCTCATCTTACGCCTCAGCTCGTCGTCTATCCTGAACGAAACAACCGACACGTAATACATGTATTCCGGCGTGTATATATTTGTTATCAGCTAGTAGAGATGGCAGGCAACATACCTTCCTCTCCTCACCTCCCGCAGCTGCGGTTCTTCAAGCGGGCAGCGTTCAAAGGCTTTCGGGCAGCGGGGGTGGAAGCGGCAGCCGCTCGGTATGTTCTGGGGCGAGGGTGGCTCGCCTTTGACCGCAGGCCTTTCCCCAAACCTGTTGGCTGGGTCCGGCTCGGGGATTGAAGCTATCAGCGCTTGAGTGTAGGGGTGGAGAGGCTCTGAGAGAACCTCCTCGACCTGTCCCAGCTCCACAACCTTACCTAGGTACATTACCGCTATTCTGTCGGAGAAGTAGCGGGCTGTCGCTAGGTCGTGGGTGATGTAAAGGAAAGCTATGCCGTGCCGTGTCTGAAGCCTCTTCAAAACCTCGAGAACCTCAGCCCTGCTAGAAGCATCAATCATCGAGACAGGCTCGTCAGCAACCATGTACCGAGGCTTGAGGACAATCGCCCGAGCTATCGCAACACGCTGACGCTGACCGCCCGAAAGCAGATGGGGAAACCTCGCCGCAACATCCTGAGGAGGAGTAAGCCTGACGTCTTCGAGAGCCTTGTAAACCAGCTCCATCCTCTCACGCTTATCTTCTACTCCGTGGGCTATCAAAGGCTCTTCGACTGTTTCGCCGACAGCCATGTAGGGGTTGATGCTGGAGTAGGGGTCTTGGAAAATCATCCTCGTCTCCCTCCTCAGCTTTTGAAGCCGTTTGGCAGGCAGGTCTGTCACGTCTTCGCCGTCGTAGAATATGCGGCCTGATTTTGGCCTGAGAAGCCTGATGCTCAGCTTCCCTACCGTGGTCTTTCCACATCCAGACTCGCCGACCAAGGCCACGGCCTCGCCCTCGCCGACATCTAGGTCCACTCCGTCGACGGGCTTAATATCCCTAGACCCCAAGAAACCATGCCTAACCCTGTAAACCATCGTCAACCCCTTCAGCGACACCAGCGGACGCTGCATAGCCGACGTAGAGGCGGATCAGCATTCTTATAACTATGTGATGGCTGTGTGTTTCCATGAAAGCCGTGGTGTTGGAGAGGCAGGGCCCTCCGGAGGTGCTGAGGTACGGCGACGTCGCTGAGAGACGGCCTGGAAGAGGCGAAGTCGTCGTCAAGCTTGAAGCTGCTGGCATGAACAGGATAGACATATGGATACGCAGCGGTGTCTACAAGCTTCAGCTTCCACGGATAATAGGGGGAGACGGCGCCGGCGTCGTTGAGGAGGTAGGTGAAGACGTCTCAAGCGTGTCGAAGGGCGACAAAGTGATACTGAACCCGGCTCTGTCGTGCGGGAGATGCAGGTTCTGCCTCAAAGGCTACGACTCGCTGTGTGAAAGCCACCGTCTACTGGGCTTCGGCGTCGACGGCACCTACGCAGAGAAGACAGTCGTTCCAGCAGTCAACGTCTACCCTAAGCCGGAGCGTCT
The DNA here is from genome assembly GCA_025054795.1 of Candidatus Caldarchaeum sp. GTDB lineage: Archaea > Thermoproteota > Nitrososphaeria_A > Caldarchaeales > Caldarchaeaceae > Caldarchaeum. The sequence goes on along the minus strand of JANWZU010000101.1, from coordinate 3,089 downwards.
CAGCATGGAGGAGGCTGCGGGAGTCATGGTCACGTACATGACTGTCTGGCATGCCTTGGTCTCGAGGGCTGGCTTGACTCCCGGCTCATCCGTGCTCGTCGTCGGAGGAGGCAGCGGCGTGGGCGTCGCAGCAATACAGCTCTGCAAGCTTTTCGGCTCAACCGTCATCGCAACTGTGGGAGACGACTGGAAGGCTGAGAAAGCCTACAGGCTTGGAGCTGACTACGTGGTCAACAGGAGGAAGCAGAGCGTCAGCCAAACCGTCAACGAGATAACTAAGGGTCAGGGTGTCGACTTGGCCGTGGAGCATGCGGGCCAAGCCATATGGGACGAGGTGGTGAAGAGCCTCAGCCCCGGCGGAAAAATGGTTTACTTCGGAGCCACGACAGGGGAGAACGGCGCAGTCAACATCCGCTACACATACAGGAGACAGCTCAGCCTCATAGGCAGCTACAGCTGGAACAAGCATGAAATTCCGCACGTCCTCCAGCTTTTCGAGAAAGGCCTACTCAAGCCGGTCGTCGACAGAGTTTTCCCGTTGAAAGACGCTGTAGAAGCACATAGGCTGATGGAGTCGGACGCTTTCTTCGGGAAGATAATCCTGAAGCCTTGAAGGCCTTCGCCGTCGTCGACGAAATCAGGCGTGAGAGGAGGCGTGGCTCAACGGCGCTGGCTTGGAAAGTGCTTGATGCCTACAGAACGCTCGCCGGGGAAAGCGTCAGCCTAGAGAGGGATGTCAGGAGGCTGGCTGAGGAAATCAAGAATGCGAGGCCAGCCATGCCCCTCGTCAACCGTTTCAGCGAAGAAGTGATGAAGAGGGTTAAACGCTTCGAAGCCCACGAGCTTCTTGAAGCATGCAGAGAGGTTGAAACAACCTACAGAAACATAATGGACAGCGTTGTGGAAAACGCCGTGAAACATCTGACGGGCTTCGAATCTCTGGCCACGATGAGCCACAGCGGCACAGTCCTCAACATACTCAAGAAAGTGGAAACAACCACAACCGTCTACGTGCTCGAGTCAAGGCCTCTGAGAGAAGGCCTGCTTACAGCCTCGGAGCTGAGGAACGTGAAGAGAGTTGTCGTCTGCGTCGACGCCGCTGCGGGATACGCCGTTGATTCCTCAGACGGGGTGTTGGTGGGAGGGGACGCAGTTTTCCCCGACGGCTGTTTCTCCAGCAAGGTAGGTGTGAAGGCCTTGGCTCTGCTGGCTAGGGATGCGGGGAAACCTTTCTACGTGGCGTGCGACACGTGGAAGGCTGCAGACGTTTTTGTTAACGAGCATGGGCCGGCTGAGGACGTTGAAGCAGGCCGAGAAGTCGAGGTACTCAACCCGGTTTTTGAAAAAGTCAGCGGAAAGCTTGTATCCGCCCTCCTGACGGAGAGGGGTGTTTTCACAACTATATAGCGGCTGAAACTCTTCAGAACAGTTGGCTCTCAAGTACTTCGTCAACGAAGTCGGCTTGCTGCGCAGCAACTCCTACATAGCCTACGACACAGTTTCGAAGGAGGCTGTGATAATCGACGCCGGAGACGATGCGTGGAAAATCCTCGAAACAATACACGCCCACAAGCTGAGGCCAAGAGCCATCTACGCAACCCACTGCCACTTCGACCACGTCATGGCTGTCGAAGACCTTAAGCAAACTCTCGATGTACCGTTCTACATCCATCCAGCGGACAGGGATATTCTGTTGAAGGGTAAGGAGTTGACGAGGAGTTTCCTAGGAATCGAGGTGCCCGACCCAGCCAAGCCGGATGGATACGTTGAGGAAGGGGATGTTGTCGAGGTGGGCGGTGAGAGGCTGAAGGTGATTCATACCCCCGGCCATTCGCCGGGAAGCGTCTGCTACTACACGGAGGGGCTGCTGTTCAGCGGCGACACGCTTTTCCAAGGCTCGGTAGGCAGGACCGACGCCTACGGAGGCGACACAGCCAAGATAGTCGATTCGATTGTCAACAAGCTTTTCCAACTGCCCGACAGCGTCGAAGTGCTGCCCGGCCACGGGCCCTCCACAAACCTCGGATGGGAGAAGCGAAACAACCCGTTCGTCGGAGAGCGTGGAATGCTCCGCAGACCATGAGCTTGGAGGAGCTGAACACCCGAATAGTCTCATGCAGGCTTTGCCCACGTCTCGTCAAACACCGTGAGTATGTCGCAGCCAACCCTCCTCCACGGTTCAGGTCGGAGAGGTACTGGGCTAGGCCGTTGACGGGGTTTGGAGACGTTGAGGCGAGGCTTCTGGTGCTGGGTCTTGCTCCTGCGGCGCATGGAGGCAACCGTACGGGAAGGATGTTCACAGGAGATTCGAGCGGCGACACGTTGGTTAAGTCGCTGTACAGGGCGGGGTTCGCCAACCAAGACAGGAGCGTTAGCTTGGAAGACGGCCTTGTTCTACATGACGCATACATCACGGCGGTTGTTAGATGTGCTCCACCAAGCAACAAGCCTACGGCGGCGGAGGTTAGAAACTGCGTTAAGTATCTCGCTGAGGAGCTCAGGCTTCTGAGGAACGTGAAGGTTTGCGTTGCTCTGGGAAGGCTGGCTTTCACCACCTACATCCAGCTCCTGAAAAGAGAAGGTGTGCAGCTGAGCCGCAGCCCCGTCTTCAAACACGGAGCCGTCTACAGGCTTGAAGGAACCTTGCACGGAAAACCAGTCCCCGTGCTAATCCCATCCTACCACCCCTCACGCCAGAACACCAACACGGGAAGGCTTACGCAGCAGATGCTCGACCATGTTTTTCAGAAGGCTCGGGGGCTCGTCGGCTGAGACAATCTACGAACGCTCCAGCGAATCCACAACCAGCCGCAACCACGAACACTTCGTTGAACCCTGCGAAGGTCATCACGATTCCGGAGAAAAAGTTGCCGGCTGCGCTTCCCATGTCTATCGAAAGCGTCAGCATGGCGAAGCCCATCGTCCTAGCCTCAGGCGGCAGCAGCATACCCGTCATGTAAACGCTGCCCAGCACGAACACACCCATTCCAAAGCCGTACAAAACCATCGCAGCCCATGTCAACTCCTCGGATACGAAACTCAGCATCAGCGCAGCGACAGCAAGCGTCAGCGAGCCTGTTAAGACGTAG
>JANWZU010000031.1 GCA_025054795.1 Candidatus Caldarchaeum sp. | reverse complement strand
GGGTCCGAACGGCGCAGGTAAAACAACTCTCATGTACACGCTTTCAGGAGTCTTGCCTGTTTACCGTGGCAAAATAATCTTGGACGGGAAGGACATTACAAGGCTCTCTCCGGAGAAGAGAGTGAGGCAAGGGATTGCTGTGGTGCCTCAGGGGAGGACAGTTTTTCCCTACATGACCGTGAAGGAAAACTTGGAGATGGGGGCCTACGGGTCCAAGGACCGCAGCGGCTTTGAGGAGGCCTATGAGCTGTTTCCCGTTCTCAAAGAACGAATGAGTCAGCTGGCTGGCACGCTTAGCGGAGGAGAGCAGAAGATGCTGGAGATAGCGAGGGCCCTGATGTCCAAGCCTAAGCTCCTGCTTCTGGACGAGCCGTCTCTGGGGTTGGCCCCCAGAATAATAGACATCCTGTTCTCAACCATAAGCAAGTACAGCAGGGAGAAGAACCTAGCTCTTCTCATAGCTGAGCAAAACATCTACAAGACGCTTAAAATATGCCGCAGAGCTTACGTGATGAATGTCGGCAGAATAATGGCTGAAGGGTCGAGCGAGGAGTTCATGCAGGGCGATAGGCTTTCACGGCTCTACCTCGGCGAAGCAGTCTAGCAACACGGCCGGTCGTCAGAAAGCTTACCGTGCCTTTCGGCATAACCAGCATTATGACCACGAGTAGAATCCCATAAATCAGCTCCTTCAACCCTCTGAAAGCATGCAGAGCCTCCATGACGAAAGTCCAGACTATTGTCCCCAAGATAGGCCCGTAAAAAGTACCCGGACCACCAATAGTCACCATCAGAAAGTAGTCTATGGAGTTTAGGAGTGTGAAGTTGTCGGAGCTGACGTGCGACATGTAGTGTGCGTAAAGAGCACCGGCGATCGCAGACAAGGACATCGAGAGGCTGAAGGCGAAAAGCTTGTGCGTGTAGCTGTTCACACCCATGACTGTTGCTTTCGGCTCGTTCTCCCTTATGGCCTGAAGAGACCTTCCAAGATGGGTTTTAAGCATGATGAACAGGAAGGCGTGAATCGCCAGCGTGATCACGAGGAAGAGGTAGTAGACCTCCGTCTTCGATGTAAAAATGAACGGCCCGACAGAGGGTTTGGGGATGTTTCTGATGCCTATGCTTCCCCCCGTGAGGTCTGTTAGGTTTTGGTATACTTCCGTGATGATTATCTGGAAGCCTATGGTGACGATGATGTAGTATATTCCTTTTGTGCGGAACGAAGGTATCGCTAGCAGAAGAGCTCCTATTCCGGCTACCAAAGCAGCAGCCAAAAGCGCAAGTGGGAACGGCACGTTGAACCTCATCGTCAAGTTTGCGGACGTATAGGCGCCGACACCCATGAAGGCTGCGATGCACAGGGGTAGAAGACCTAGATAACCCATCATGATGTTTAGGGCTGATGCCGAGATGGCGTAAAGAGAGATGATAATTGCCATGTGGAGGATGTAGTCGTTGGGTGCATAGGATGGCAGTGTGAAAAGAGCCGCCAGCAGCACTGCTACTGCAGGGATGGTTTTATTCATCCTCGCCGCACCTCCCTGCCGAAAATCCCCTGAGGCCTGATGAGCAGTATGATAATCAACAGGATGAATGTTATTACGTTGTTGTATGCCGACGTCAGGTATGTGACGGTTAGGCTGTCGATTACACCCAGAGCAACTCCTGCTGCGAGCGTGCCTGTCAAGCTTCCGAGCCCTCCTATGACGACTATGATGAAGGCCTTGATGGTCGGTAGTATTCCCATGTCGAAGCTTATCGAGAACTCTATCCCAACCAGAGACCCAGCCAAAGCAGCCAAACCACATCCAACGAAAAACGTGAAGGAAGCAACTCTCTCAGGCCTAACCCCTACAAGCCTAGCCATCACAAAGTCTTGGGCAACAGCCCTCATGGCTTTCCCGATTTTCGTTCTCTTCACCATCAAATACATCAAGACAGAAACCGAAGCAACGGTGGCTATTATGATTAGGCGGAAGAAGGGTATTGTTATCCCGCCGACCGTCACCAGCGTTGTTCCAAATTCGTGGGGTATGCTTCGTGGCCAGTCTCCCCACAGCACCAGAGCACCGTTTGTGAAGGCTATGAGAAGGCCTGTGGCCGCCACGAAAATGGTGTCCTCGCTCGTGTTTCTCAAAGGCCTGAAAACAGCTTTCTCAACCACCACCCCCAAGGCAGCTATCGCCACGGTTGAGGCCGCAACCGCCAGAGGAAGGCTGAAGCCGTAGACGGTGGCTAGGTAGTAGGTTGTGAAGGCCCCCCAAGTGAAGAACCCCCCATGAGCGAAGTTCGGTATTCGGAAAGTGCCGAATATCAGAGTGAGGCCCGAAGCCATCAACGCAAGTATGGCGCCGTTGATAACACCGTTTAATACGACTTGAACCACTAAAGCATCCACAGATTCTCCCCCTCTCCGACCCGTCTATTTAATGTTAAAACCGTTTTTCGCATCTTATCCGGAAAACTTTTAAAACTTATATATAGACATCTGATAAGCAAACAACATGCCTCAAGAAAACAACACGGACAAAATTTCTCGGCGTAAGTTTCTAGGTGTTTCGACTTCGATGGCTGTTGGTGGAGTGGTCGGAGGATTAGTAGTGGGAGGGTTGACAGGCTACTTCGCAGCAAGCACTACTCAGCAGGCGGCCCCAAGGACAGTTTTCCAAACAGTCACGGGGCCGGCTAGGACTGAAACTTTAGTAAGGACGGTCACCGCCGGACCGGCTGTTCAGGAGAAGACGCTCAAAATAGCCGAGCTTGGCGGCCTTTCTGGTGGAATAGCCCCGTATGGAATCCCGATGCACAACAGCCGTAAAATGGCAATCGAGGAGATCAACGCAGCTGGTGGAATAGTGGTGGGAAACACGAGATACAAGCTTGAGCTTGTGCATGTTGACGCTGCGAGAAGGGACGACGCCATAGCCGCTCTGGAGAGGTTTGTCGAGCAGGAGAAGTTTCAGTTCATCCTAGACGGCGCTTCGTCGTCGAACTACTACGCCCTCGGCCCGATAATAAAGCAAAAGCATCCGAAGGCCTTGGTCATCGCTGCGGGAGGATACGACCCCGGAACGGTCAAGGGAATTCCAAACTTCTTCCGGAGCACATTCGACATAAGCGACCTGTTCGAGCTTGAGATAAAGTGGCTCAGGCAGAAGGGTGTGAAAAAGTTAGCTGTGCTCATCGACAAAAACCATGCCGACGCAATACTGTACGTTGAGAAACTTCTACCGCCTGCCGGTTTTGAAATCGTCGCCGACGAGCGCTACACATCCGGGCAAGCAGACTTTGTGCCTATTTTGACGAAACTGAGGGGGTTGAGCTTCGACGCCCTGATATGGCATGGTTTCGAGCCGGACCACGTCAACGTAATCAAGCAGGCGAGGACAGTCGGTCTTCTGCCTCCGAAGGGGCAGGCTCCCAACTACATCTGGCTGT
>JANWZU010000016.1 GCA_025054795.1 Candidatus Caldarchaeum sp. | reverse complement strand
GGATATATTTCATCTCTTTTTCCGTCAGCTTGATTCCTTCACTCACCGCTCTCAGACCTCACTCTCTCGGCCAAGTCGGAGCTTCCCGGGTCGAGAATCGATATGAAAGATGTGGGGAAAGGTTTTCTGAGGCTTAACCCAAGCTCGGAGGGTGAGAGGTCTGAAAGAAGCACTGGGACACCGGCGGCTGAAGCCATTACCGTCATAGTTTTTAAAAGTTTGGAGCTCGACCTTCGAGACGCGACAACCAAAACTGGTTTCTTCTCAGCCACCAGCTTCAGAGTCCTCCGATAGCCCACCACGAGTTTACCTGTTCTGCTTACAACTTCAAGAGACTGTTTCAGGTCCATTTTCACCACGTCTCTCATGGCTCATTAAAAGCGTGACCATCCCCGTGCCGACAGGTATTTCCCTACCTATCAATATTCGTTCGACGTTCCCCTTGAGGTAGTCGGCTTCCCCTCTTGCCGCAGCCTCCAAAAGTGTCTGGACGCTTATCTCGTATGAGGCCCTCGCCAAGACGCTGCTCTTCAGCTTCACAACGCCGTGCCTACCAATCTGTCTTACGCTCCCGCTGACAGTCATCATCTCAGCCAGCAGAAGCAAATGCCTGATGTCAACGTCGAGTCCCTGATCCTCCATGACCTCTTTCGTCTCCTCTACTATAACGTTCCTAGCCGCCTCAATACCCAAAACCTCAGAGATCTCGTAGATGTCGTTGGTCTTGACCCTTCTCCAGTCGACTCCCGGCACCTCCATCACCTCCCGAAGGTTGGAGCCCTCAGTCCTAATTACGTACTCGTCTTTCTCTTTAAAGACGGTGGCTTTCTTTATTCTTCTTATCCCCTTGACCTTAAACTGCGACACTCTTTCCCTGATACGCTGTATGTCTGCGAAACCCTCCTCCTCGAGCTTAACAGAAAGAATATTTCTTTCTCCGTCGTATTCGGCGGCCAGCGGTTTTATCGCCTTCTCTATGTCTTTTCTGACCACGCCGTGTTCCTCTAACGCTCTCGGGTCAAGCTGAAACTCTACAACACTTTTCTTGTAGTTCACGACGACCCCTGAGACTAGGTCTCCGATAGTTGTGTATTGTATCTGCTTGGCTAAACGCCTAGCCTTAACGAGGTTGGTTGCGTACTCGGGCTCGAGTGGGATGTACATTATGGGCGTTGAGGGGGTTCTTCTGGCGTCAACAATCTCAATCAAACGTGGAAGACCTTTAAGAATACTCTGCTCACCCACGCCGGCGAAGTGGAATGTTCGCAGGGTAAGCTGGGTTCCAGGCTCACCAATCGACTGGGCTGTAACAACCCCCACAGCGTCCCCAGGCTCTGCCAGCGACTGGAGATACCTCTTCACCGTCTCCTCGACCGCTAGGTCAACCAGCTCCTTAGAGGGAGCTGTTTTACGCAGCTCCTCGAAAAGCTCGGTTCGAAGGCTTGGCGGCAAGGCTTGAGCGTGTTTTTCGATTCTACTCTTGATGTAGTTCTCGTCCACCTGCTCCTTCGCCGCCACCTTGTGAATAATCGAGTTTATTATGTTTTGGATGGTTATCGCCTTGCCGTGGTCGGATTTGGCCGGGTCTACACCGTCCTCTCCGTAGGCGAACTGGATTATTCTGCCTTCGTCGGCTGTCCTGACAGTTCCGTCGTACTCGATGTATAGTGATTCAAGTGCGTTTATCAAGCGTCTCTGCATATAACCGCTCTGCTGCGTCCTGACAGCTGTGTCAACCAGCCCATCTCTTCCTCCCACGGCGTGGAAGAAGAACTCTAGCGGAGTGAGGCCCGAGACGAACGAGTTGTAGACGAAGCCTCTAGCCCTTGGCGAAAGGTCTCCTTTCTTGAAGAAGGTTAAAACCCTGCCTCTAAACCCTCTGTGTACTCGTTCCCTCCTTACCGACTGCTGCCCAACAACAGCTATCATTTGGTCGATGTTCAGCATGGTTCCACGCGCTCCGGTTTTCGCCATTATGAAGGCAGAGCTGTCTTGAGATATCTTGGACCTAACCAGCTTTCCTGCGCTGTCCCTCGCCTCGCTAAGTATCTTCAGAACGTCTGATTCGAAGGCCTGCTCAGCGGTCATTCCGGGAGGGATTTCCCTCTGGCCCGTTTCGTACTCTGTTTTTAGCTTTGTGAAGGAAGTGTCAGATTTTTTGAATATCTGCATTATGTCTGAGTGTATCTCCTCAGGCACTTTAAGGTCGTCTATGGAGAACGAGAAACCACGCATTTCGATGAAAGTGTTGGAGAGTCTGACCACTTTGTCTAAGAATTCACGAGCTTGTTCGGGGCCGTAGTCTCTGGCCAGCCTGTGAAGAATGCTGTTCGCTTTCTCAACACCTACAGAGCTTTTATCGATGACACCTTCAACTAGCACACCGTTCCTTACAACCACTTCCTGATTCGTGAAAGAAGACTTTGTCACGTGGTTGAAGTCTTTGGGGAGAAGCATGCTGAAGACCTGCTTTCCGGTCCAGAGTGGTTCGGGCTGTTTGACAGCCGGCTCCGGCACCTCCCCCCGGTACTGGATTGAGGCCAGAAGTCTCGAAAGCTCCGTCTTGTTGAGAGTTGTTCCGTCTCTTGTCAGTAGATAGAGCGAGGTTAGGAAGTCTCTTATGACGCCTATTATCGGAGCGCCGTATCTCGGGGAAATTATGTTGTTTTCAACGATCAAGAGCTCACGTGCCTCGGTCTGAGCTTCTTCGCTCTGGGGGACGTGAAGGTTCATCTCGTCGCCGTCGAAGTCGGCGTTGTAGGGTGTGCAGACAGACGGATTAAGCCGGAGAGTCTTGTACGGAAGCACACGGACATAGTGGGCCATTATCGACATCCTGTGCAGAGAAGGCTGACGGTTGAACAACACTATGTCGCCGTCTTGAAGATGTCTCTCAACAACGTATCCCGGCTCCAAGGCTGCAGCCAGTTCCTCAAGGTTCGTGACGAACTTCAGCCTAACCCTCTTTCCGTCGGGCCTTATTATGTACTTGGCGCCTGGGTATTTGTCTGAACCGTTCCTGACGAGCTGGCGTATTTTCTCGATGTTCCAAGGAGTCACTCTCTCTGCGACGGTCAGCTGCATCGCTATGTCGAGCGGGACACCGACCTCGTTCACACGTATGTTGGGGTCCGGCGATATGACCGTTCGGGCTGAAAAGTCTACACGTTTTCCGGAAAGGTTAAGTCTGAAACGGCCCTCCTTGCCCTTTAGCCTCTGGGACAGGGTTTTGAGGACCCGGCCAGACCTGTGTTTGGCGGGTGAGACGCCGACGGCTTCGTTGTTGATGTAGGTGGTGATATGGTACTGGAGAAGGTCGGACAGCTCCTCTATGACTGGAGAGGGAGACCCGGCTCGGATGTTCTCTCTAAGCCGTTGAGCGACCCTTAGAATGTCTACTAGCTTGTGGGTGAGGTCGTCCTCAGACCTGTAGCCCGACTCGAGTGTGATGGACGGCCTTACGTAGACAGGCGGCACAGGAAGCACTGTCAGAACCATCCACTCAGGCCTCGATGTAGCCGGGTTTATGTCAAGGAGCACAAGGTCGGAATCCGGTATTCGTTCAAGCCTAGCTCTTACCGTGCTCGCGTTGAGCTTGGAGGTTCCTCCCTCAGAGACCTCCACAAACGTCGTCGGTTTTTCAAGCTCCAGCCTCAGCTGCTTCTCACCGCAGTGAGGGCATGTCTGCTCGTTCATCGCCCTCTGCTTGATCCTGTATATGAGGTTCTTGTAGGGTAGTTTGGCTTTCTGAAGCCGCTCCAGCTCGGCGTGGTATTTCTCGATCAACTCGTTCGACAGAAGTATTCTGCCGCATGACCTGCAGGTAGACCTCAGAAGCTCATGTATTATTTTCGCAAACCCGACGTGGACAACTGGAACCGGCAGCTCGATTCTGCCAAAGTGACCCGGACATCCCAAGTAGGTGTTTCCACAGGTCTTGCATCTCTGGCCCGGTTCAAGCGTACCCAGCCGTGGGTCCATCACACTCGTCGGAATGGGGAGACCGTCCTCGTCGTAGGTGTCGGGGCTTATTATCTCGGCTACGCTCATCTTCCTGATTACGTCGGGGGACAGAATGCCGAAAGTTATGCCTGAAACGGATGCTACGTAGCTCATATCTGCGGCTCCTCCAGAATGATTTTAGGATGTAATCCCATGCTCATCATCTCGTTGAGCAGAAGGTAGAACGCATACGAGAGCGAAACAGCCTTAACACGTGCGTCTTTGCCGTCCACAGGGCAGACAAACCTCTCCTGCTTCAGGTCGTAGTAGCATGGAAGCCCACACTTCTCGCAGAAGTAGGCTGTGTACTTGTCGCTTTGCTCAAGTAGCCTGTCAAGCAGTAGGTAGGAGGCTCCGTAGGCTATAAGACAGTCTCTCTCCATTTCCCCGAACTTGAGGCCTCCTCCCCTAGACCTACCCTCAGTCGGCTGTCTAGTGAGCATCTGAACCTGACCCCTCGACCTTGCGTGCATTTTATCCCTTACAAGGTGATGAAGCCTCTGGTAGTAGACCACGCCGACGAAGACCTCCGCCTCCAAGGCCTCCCCAGTGACTCCGTTGTAAAGCATTTCACGGCCGCTGCTTTTGAAGCCAAGCTTCTCCAACTCAGCCCGCAACTCTCCTAAGCTTTTTCCTATGAAAGGCGTCCCGTCCACCAGCTCAGCTTTGAGGCTGCCGAGCTTACCAGCCAAGCTCTCTATAAGCTGGCCTATTGTCATACGTGAAGGGAAGGCGTGGGGGTCTATCAAGAGGTCTGGGACAAGGCCTTCCTTGGTGTAGGGCATGTCCTCCTGCGAGAGCAGCATGCCTACGACTCCTTTCTGCCCGTGTCTTGATGAGAATTTGTCTCCTATCTCTGCGAAACAAGTCGACCTTACCTTAGCCTTGACAAGCTTGTTGCCGTCTGCGTTTACTGTTATGAAAATGTTCTCTAAAGTGCCTGACTCCGAAGGCTGAACAGCCTCAGACGAATCCCTCCAGACCATCTCCCTCGTGGGAACCCTCTGATACTCCTCCAAGAACCTCGGCGGACTCATCATGCCCACGATGACTGTTCCGCCCGAAACGTCTGATTCTATGTGTGCGAACCCGTCTTTGTCGAGAACCCTGTAGAACTGCTCGCCCTTATACCCTCTTACGGACGGGTCTGGTATCCCGAACTTGTCTCTCTGCCCGCCGGGGCTTTGACGTGCTTCAACCTCGTAGGTTCTCCAGCTCAGCGACAGCCCCAAACCTCTTTCGACCGAGGACCTGTTGAGAACCACTGCGTCCTCCATGTTGTATCCTTGACCGGTGAGTATGGCCACAACCATGTTCTGGCCTGACGGTCTTGTGTTCATGCCTATGTAGCCCGAGGCCCGGGTCGTCACTATGGGCTTCTGCGGATAAACCAAGAGATGGCTTCGTGAATCTGTTCTCAACGAGTAGTTTGAAGCGAATATTCCTAAGGCCTGTTTTCCCATGGCGCCTTCGTAGACGTTTCTCGGGGACTGGTTGTGCTCTGCGTAGGGTATTATGGAGGCGGCGACGCCCAGCATTCCGTAAGGTGTTATCTCTAGATGTGTGTGTTCGCTGGTTATCTTGTCGGGAGAAAGGGCTACGTAGGCGTTTTCCTCCTCCTCTGCGTCGAGAAACTCTATTATTCCTAGGCTGACCAAGTCCCTGAAACGTGAGGTCTGACGTTTGATAAGCTCCACATGCTGTTTCTGAAGTGCTGGTTGACCGTCTTCAACGATTATCAAAGGCCTTCTAACTCTCCCCTCATCCGTGTTAATCACAACCTCCTGACCATGCTGATAGCTGTAGACGGCTATGTTGATGTTTTGGCTGATTATCCCCTCACGTCTGAGCCTTTTTATCTCGTTGACGAGAGCTGTGGCGTTGTTGTGGTAGCCCTCCAGCACCCCGTCTATGAAGACCTTTACAGGCGGCGTAGGTTTCCTCTTTGTAATGACCTCTGTGAGAGGAATGACGTTTAGCTGGAAAAGCTTTTCCCTCAGCTCCTTCTTGTTTCCCTGAAATGAGAGCTCAGCCGAGAGCGCTAGGTTTTTGACAAGGCCTGCGTTGCTGCCCTCAGGGGTTTCGCAGGGACAGAGCCTACCCCAGTGAGTTCCGTGCAGGTCCCGTGCTTCGAAGTGAGGCTGGCCACGGCTGAGCGGCGACTGCACACGTCTCAGATGGCTTAAAGTCGCCATGTAGTTGGTTCTGTTAAGGAGCTGCGTCACCCCGACCCTTCCACCCGGCCAGTTTCCAGTAGCGAGCGCGTGCCTTACGTACTCTGAGACTATGCCTGGCCTGACGTATGTGTTGATCTGGAGAGGCTGGCGTGTTGGGATTATCCTTTCAAGCTGGTATTTGAGGTCTCGGAGAAGCTTGACGAAAGCCATCCTGTACAGCTCAGTCAGCAGAGCCGACTCAAGCTTCAGCCTTTTGTTGGAGTAATGGTCTCGGTCGTCAGGCTCCCTCAACCCTAAGCTGGTCTCTAAAACTCTGCCTATTATCTCGCAGAGGTGAACGGCTTTCTTCATCCTTGAAGCCTTCGTGGTTCCGAGATGAATGAGGAACATGGAGTCGATGGTCTGCTCAGCTTTCTCAAGCCTGTACTCCTCCGCGTAGCCGAATGCAATCCTGCTGCCTATGTAGTCGAGGGCCTGCTCTGTTGTCTCGATGCCCTCAGCCTCTTGAAAGCTCGGCTCAAGAAGCTCCTGCACTTCCTTGAGAGGGGAAATCATGCTAGCTATCTCCTGGTCCTTAGTCATTCCTAGGGCTCTGAGCATGACTATCGCTGGAACACCCTTGTATATCCTCGAGAAGAAAACCTTAATCGGGCTGTCCTTACGGTAGCTGACCTCCACCCTAACTTGCCTTCCATGCGCCGCAGACAGCACGACAGCCGAGTACTGAGGCCTTCCGTTGCCCTCTTTATGCGTCACGATGATACGGTTGGGGGCCAAATCCTCTATAGCTACTATCACCCTTTCCGAGCCGTTTATTATGAAATATCCTCCGGGGTCGAGAGGGTCCTCGCCTATGGCCATAAGCTCGTCGGGCGTCATCTTAGAGAGAGGGCAGATGTCGGACTTCACTAGCACGGGTATGTTTCCAACCCAGACGTTTTCAGACCCGGCGAGCGGCTTGCCGTCTAGGAAGATTCTCATCTTAACGTAGAGAGGAGCCTCGTACGTCAGGTTTCTGAGCCGCGCCTCGGAGGGATAAAGCTCTTGAGGGGTGGGGGCCACAACCTCCCTCTTGACGGGTTTGCCGATGTCTATGTCTTCAAACTTTACCGAGACTATTCCATGGCGGGTTTTAATCTCCTGCTCCCCGAGCGAGGCTATAAGCTCCCTAAGGCCCTCTCTGACGAAGTAGTTGTAGGATTTTATGTGATGCTGGACAAGCCCCTCTTCATCTAAGTAGGATTTGAAAACCTCCCATAAATCTTCCTTAGTTAGTTGGTGGGACATCATCCCTCACCCCATACTACACGATAATACACTGCTTCCCCAGCGGTCTCAGACTTCCGTGTTATTTTAATTATATCGCCGACTTTAGCCTTCAGCCTTTTGACCATCGGGTCAGACGGAAGAATGTAGGGAAGCTTGTCGGCTGACACGCCCAAGCGTTTGAGCAACTCCTCAGCCTCAGCGGGGGTAAGAACCTCGTGCCGAGGGACCAGAACATGCTCGGCTATGTTTTTCTCTGGCGGTGGATTTTCCTTCTGCTTAACCATACTCGTCACCTAAAAACATCCAAGCTGACACCTTTTCTCCATCTGGCTACTAATAAGCCTTGACCTAGTCAAACCTTTAAGAAACCTCTTCGAATACTAAAGAAAGGGCCCATAGCTCAGTCAGGTTAGAGCGGCCGGCTCTTAACCGGCAGGTCGCGGGATCAAAGCCCGCTGGGCCCGCATGTTCTAAGGATTGACGAACTATGTCTTATCACGGTTTTTCACCAATCAGCGCTCCTTAAACCTCTTTATTATTTCAGGAAGCCTGTCTAAACTCTTTTCCACGGCAGTGCCTGTGACGATTATGTCTGCTCCAGCCTCAGCTACCGATGCCGCGTCTTCGCCTGTCCTTATTCCTCCACCCACTATCACCGGTATTTCGACGGTTTTTTTAACTGCGCTTATGGTTGCAGCAGGAAGAGGGGACGAAGCCCCTGAACCCGCCTCTAGATAAAGGAAACGCATCCCAAGATACTGGGCCGCCAGCCCGTAGCAGGCAGCTACCTCACGATGGTTGGGTGAGAGAGGCAAAACCCGGCCCATGGCCGCGACTGTGCTTTCATGGCCGAACACCACGTACCCCATCGGAATAGCCTCTAGGTTGAAATGCTTTACAGTCAAAGCACCCTGAAGCTGAGCACCAACTATGTAGTACCAGTCCACGCTGTTCAGCAAGCTCATGAACCAGATGGCGTCAGCGTACCTAGATATTGACTGTACGTTGTTCGGGAATATGATGACAGGTTTATCGGTCATTCTCTTAATCTGCTTTATGTAAGTGTCGAGATGTTCCTGAGTGTGGACGGTTGAGCCGCCCACCATGATGGCGTCAGACCCTGACTCCCCCATATACTTAGCCAGCTCCCCGGCCTTCTCGACCGAGACGTTTATGGGGTCTATCAAGGTCATGTGTAGCTTTTGACCTTTCTCCAACTTTTCAACAAGTTGTCTCTCAACCCTGCCCAGTCTCAACAGCCTGCTCTCCCCTCGAAACCTTGTCGTACCACTTTGTGTATGCGTCGACGACGCTGTAGGCTGGATACCATGGGACGTCGGCGGAGGCTTTGCAGTTTCCGCAAACCACTTGAGCCGTATCACCTCCCTTTTCATGCTTTACGGTCACAGCCATCGCTCCACACAGTGGGCATGAGAATATGTTTGGAAAAGGTTTAGGGGTTTTCTTTATTATCTTTCTGCGTTTTCTTCCCATCAGCCGTCTAGGAAAACTTAACATACTTGATGGATTTAAACCCGACTGGAGATGGTGGAGCCCAAGCTTTTCCATGGGAAGAGGCTGAGAATAGCAGTTCTGACTGCCGACGTCAGACTCGCAGCTCGGGTGTTGGACGAAGCGTTGAGAAGAGGTTTACATGCAGACCACGTGGTAAAGCTTGACGACATACCGTTGGCAGCCAAAGTGGTTGTCGCCAAAAGAGGAGAGTTTCAGGGGATAAGCCATCCCTCAACCCTCTACGCCGACGACTTCAGCTCATCCACTTCCTTGGTTGATAGGGCCGTTGAGCTAGCCTACTCCAAGAAAGAGGTAAAAAACGTAGTGATAGCGGTGGACCCCGGCAAAACCGTAGGCGCTGCATTCCTAGCAGACGATGCTCTGATCAGGGTTGAGTCCTTCACAGACGTACAGCGGTTTGCAGATAGTGCTGCAGAGTTTTTCAAAAGTCATCCCAGCTCTAAACAGACAATCCTGCTTGGAGAGGGAGCTTCCGAGTTCCGGGAAGAAATAGTTAAAGAGCTTCTGTCGAAAACTAAAGAAATAAAACCCGAGTCAATAAGATTGGTTTCGGAGAAGAACACGACAAAACTTGCAGGTGGCGTCGACGAGCTTGCCGCAGCACTCCTGCCCCGGATGAGAAGACGTTCCTCAAAGTGACAAAGATGGAACTTTCTTCTGGAAAGATACTACTTGTCGACGGCCCTGCATTCCTGAAGGTGTTGGAGGGAAGCACATCAATATTCAACTGTAGCTTGAAAGCTAACAAGGAGTATTTTCTTCGACCTTGGAAACGTTATCCAGTTTACGCCGAGACTGACTCAAGGCTGATGTTGAGGATGGGTGAGGATTCTAGAGTGAGTTTTGCTGAGGAAGACGAATGCGTCGGGTCTTGGTTCGACCAAGTCAAAAGTTTGGCGGAGTTTGGGGTCGTAGGTGTTTTGGGAGGTGTGGATGTTGGGAAGACAGCTTTCACAACTTTGGCCGCCAACACCCTATCCAAGATTTTTGGAAAAACAGTCGTGCTCTCTCTCGACCCCGGCCAGACATGCTTCACCCCTCCAACAGTTGTAGGAGCTGCTGAAATGAATGGCTGCGTTCACGACCTCTCTGAGCTTAAGCCTTTCTGGCAGAGGCCTGTGGGTTCGGCTTCTGCTGTACACGCTGCGGCTGAGGTTTTGGAGGCTGTTGAGGAGTTTTCACGAGTGATGCCGAGTGAAGTTCCTACCGTGGTCGACATGGACGGCTGGGTTGATGACGCAGCAGCCGCAGCCCACAAGGCGGCTGTCTTGAAAACTCTCGGATGCCGGGCAGCCGTAATAATCGGAAGCGGTTTGGAACGTCTGCATCAATTACTCGAGTCTGACGGAGTCAAAGTTGTTCGCCTAGCTCAGTCAAAATACGTAAAAACTCGAGACACAGCTGAGCGGAGAAAAATAAGGGAGTGGGTCTTCAGAAAATTTATCGGAAAGCCCACGCTTAGGCTTATTCCTTCTTCGTGGGTTCAGCTGAGCGTGTTGGGTCATCCGGGTCAAAAACCCCTCGATTATCTCAACACAGCTTTGAAGCAGCTGGCTGACTCGGCCGCTGAAGACCTATCTAACCTCTGCAAGTCCAGAACAGGTTTGATAGCCTATCTGTACGATGAGAGAAGCTACTACTTAGGTTTAGGGATTATGTGTGGGTACGACAACGTCAAATCTGTGATTAAAATAATCGCATCCGTCGAGTCGGGCTTCAGTAAAGTTCAGCTTGGAAGACTTTTACTCACGGCCGAAGGCGAGGAGAAGCTTGTTCTAAACTGACTTGACAGGCTTGACAATTTCCCTTTTTTGGAGGGCTGGGACGTTGGCTGAACATATTGCCGCAACGTCCCCAGACTTGAAGGGCCCGTATCCATAGAGGTCTTCGCCGACGAATTTCGGAAAGTCCTTAAGAAACACAACAATCTCATAACGATGCTCCATCTCACGGTATAAAATTCTTGGGTCATTTAGCCCGTTCCTAACCATCGATTCATGCTGCGACACAACCCTCTGCATAGTGTTGAAGGTGTTTTTCTCGAAAGGCAATAGGTTTTCCAAGCTTGAAAGCGTACTCGACAATGCGATTATTTTCCTCATTCTATGTTTCAGCAGAGACTCTAGCAGCCGCTGCATCATGTCAAATTCGGCAAGCCTTACTTTGGTCTGTAGAGAGTTTTTGTCGCTGAGCCTTACCTGCCTCCTTATCAAGGCGAAATATTCAGCGAGCTCGTTCAACAGTTCTTCAGGTATTTTCAAAAGCTCTTCGCTGCTTCGTTGTTTCTGCCATAGCGAGAAAAGCTTTTCGTAGACCTCCTCCATCTTAGAAGCTTTGTGAAAGACGTGGATTAATGTTTAACCATGATGGCTAAACCTCTGCACATCAGGTAAACGGCTGCATAGGTGGGAAGCTTCAGCTGTTCGTTGGGTTTGTAGGGTCCGAATTTACTTCCCCCGAGTTCAAATTCGGGTGTCGGAAGCATTTTCACCTCAACAGGCTCGTCTGGCAAAACAACGCTGTCCATCAGCGGGTCGAAGCTCTCAAAGCCGTCGACCTCTACTCTGCAGGCAGTTAGGCCTGTTTTACCGTTAAGACTGTCCGTGAGCCGGAGAAGTCTATGGAGGTCTGTAGTGACTACTGTGTCGACATGCGATGCGTTTTCTTCGACAGCTAGCTTTATCAGAGTCTGCAGCTGCGGAGAGGTTTTGCTTGACTTCAGCATGTGCCAGCACGGAGAAACCCTCCAGTAGCGGGCCTGTGCAGCCAAAAGGGGTATTTCTCTGGGTTTCAAAAACCCTGCAACCTTTGTTCTCGCTTCCTCGTCTCCAGCCTCAAGCCTGCTCAGAAAGTCCCTCACACCTCTAGCAATTCTACCAGCCCAGCCACGGTCTTCAAAACTAGGGCCCTCACCTGTGTTCAACCCGATTGGAATTCTGTGAAACCTCGTGTCCAGATG
>JANWZU010000159.1 GCA_025054795.1 Candidatus Caldarchaeum sp. | reverse complement strand
CCGGGTCTGTTGCGTAGACCGCTGCATACCTGCCGTCGACCACGCCGACTCCCGCTAAAACACCGTCCTCACCTTCATGTCCCAGTTCACCCGAAGCAACCGGTTCGAACGATTCTTTTTCGACGAGTTTGAAAACTCTCTGCTCGGCAACAGACATAGCTGTATGAGAAGCTCCGGAGTTCTTTAGGGTTTTATGCAGGCTCCTACATTATGGGCTGGAAGATGGCGGCTTGGGGCAGGGTTGAGAAGAAAGTTGGGCGGAGGGAGTTTCTGAAGGACAGGGAGCAGAGATACTTGGAGAGAAGGTCGGAGCTTGATGAAAGCCTCGAGGAGGTCTTCGACCGCCAGACTTTGATGACGCTCTACGAGATGCTCAACGCGAAGAAGCTTAAGGAGGTTAGAGGCGTTGTCAGCTCCGGAAAAGAATCTAGAGTCTACCACGGCTTAGGCTGGAACGGTGAAGAGTTCGCCGTAAAAATCTACCTAGTGTCCTCAGCCGAGTTCCGGCGGAACAGGCTGCAGTACGTCGTCAACGACCCGAGGTTCAAAAAAATACCAAGGGAGTTCAGAAGGTTCGTCTATCTTTGGTCTGAGAGAGAGTACGCCAACCTCAAGGAGGCTTATGGTGCTGGTGTTCCGGTACCCCAGCCTTTCCACCAGTCGGGCAACATACTCGTGATGGAGTTCCTAGGGGAGAACGGTGTACGTCTACCTCTACTCCATGAGGAAAAGTTTGAAAAGGACGAGTTGGAAAACATATACATCCAGATAGTTGACGTTCTCGGAAGGATGTACAGAGAGGCGGGGCTGGTTCACGGAGACCTCAGCCAGTACAACATCATGGTCGGCAGAGGTCTTAAGGTCTACTTGATCGACTTGGCTCAAGCAGTCAGGAGGAGTCATCCCATGTCGGAGACATTCTTAGAACACGGGGTCAAGATACTGTGCAGCTTTTTCGAGAAGTCCGGGCTGACGGTTGACTGGGGTTCCACCCTTGACAGAGTTAGGAGGGGTGGTTAGGCTATGGGTGAGATGGACAGCTTCAAGAACATTACTCAGGCATCTTTCGTCGTAAACATTCCCAAGGAGAGGGTTGGTGTGTTGATAGGAGAGGGGGGTAATGTTAAAAACAAGCTTGAGCAGCTTCTAGGCGTCAAACTATTCGTGGACAGCCGTGAGGGCACTGTGGTCATAAACCTTTCCAAGCCCCCCGGCCAAGGAGGAGACCCAACATCCCTTTTCAAAGCAAGAGACATCATAACAGCGATCGCCAGAGGGTTCCCGCCTGAAAAAGCATTCAAGCTGGCTGAGGACGACTACGTCCTGTCAGTCATAGACTTGACTGAGTACGTCGGCGACAACTACAACCATCTGACCCGTGTGAAGGCACGTATCATAGGAAGCATGGGGAAGACAAGAAGGATTATAGAGGAAACTTGCCAAGTCTACGTTTCGGTCTACGGCGACACAGTCTCTGTTATAGGTGGTTTCAGCGATGTTAAAGCAGCTGAAGAGGCTGTTAAGGCCTTGGCTGATGGCGCTCCGCATGGAGCTGTTTACCGCATGCTGAACGAACACGCTAGACTACGCAAGACGGGAGGCCTTTACCCGCCTAGGTAGAGAAGCAGCAGACCGGCTGCGAAAATCAACCCGCCAGCAGCTGCCGTGAAAGCTCTGAATTCTGTTTTGAGGCTAGCCTTGAGCATGAACCCGATAGTCGCCAGACCAACGACCATGGCTGCAGCCGCTCCTGCGACAAGTTCAAACTCAACATGCGTGAAACCTAGGAAAGCTGGAAGTGCTACCTGAGCTGCTGCGATGGCTGGTATGCTCAGCAGGTAGCTGAGTCTGAGGGAGTCGAACAGCCCGAACCCGAGAATCAGGAAGGCAGCTATGGTCACTCCCGACCTGCTAATCCCAGGTATTATCGAGAGGCCTTGGACAAGTCCGACTATGACGGCG
>JANWZU010000100.1 GCA_025054795.1 Candidatus Caldarchaeum sp. | reverse complement strand
GTGGTCTAGGATGAGGTTGAAGCCGGGCCTTCGATGCTTGTTGATGAGGTAGGCTACGCCGTATCCGCTGTCCTCTATGGCTGGGCTGAAGACTGGAACGCCTGACCTGTAGGCCGCTTGGACTATTCCGTTGATTTTCTTAGCATCGAGCCATCTGCCGAAGAGATGCAGGAACTCGGCGGAAGACATCGGCTTTCTTCCGTCAAGCGACAGCATGAAATCAGCCAGCATCTCCTCCATCTTGATGTATTCTCTCTCCCTTACGAAGACGTCGTGAAACCTGTAGATTCCGTTCCTACGCAGAAGGTCGTCGTCGACGAACGGCGTGCCTATGTAGTAGTTGAAGCCCATGGCTGCGATGAGGTCTTCAGAGATGTTGGCGCCCGTTGAGACAACAACGTCCACAAACCTCTTCTCAATCAGCCATTTCACAAGCTTCCACTGCCCCGTCGTGCTGAGCGAGCCAGCATAACCAAGCATGATCACGGTATCCTCAGACCTTAAGGCAGCCTCCCACACGTCGGCGGCGAGGCCCAAGCTACGTCCCTGAAAACCAGTATCCCTCATCTCCTTCAAAAGCTGTGATACTGTCTTCTCACCCACCTCCAAGGGCTTGAGCGGTGCTTTGAGTATCCTTTCCTCCACGATCATTTACAATCTACGTGATATGATTCTTTATAATTTTATCTTTTCAGCGGCGCTGCTGCTTTCTCGCTCGAGCTAGGCTGACCGATGTGTCGGCTGCCTCGACTGGGTCTTCGAGGTAGACCGCTGCTATGAGTTTTCGATGGTCTAGGTATCCGTCTGGATGTGTCTGCTGAAGAAGGTCCGAGGGATAACCTGTTTTTGTTAAAACGACTAAAGGTATACGGTATACGTACGCCAGATGTGCCTCTACGATTGTGCCCGAGCCTCCGCCGAGGATTACGAAGCTGTCGCTGCTCCGTACGAGGCCGATGCTACGTGCCTGAAACGTCTGTCCGCTTTTGAAGACTATGGTGTTGTATGGGTTGTACCGTGGATGTGTTTCGTCGATGGATTCGTCTTCGTAGGGAATTACGCCGACTGTGAGGCCGCCTTTTTTGTAAAACTCTTCGCAGACGACTTTCATCAATCCGCCGTCGCCGCCCGTCAACAGAATAACTTCATCACGGTACTCCGCAAGCCTCTGTCCAAACCTACGGGCTTTCTCGACTGCTGTGGCGGGTGGTGCTTTGTCGCTTGAACAGCCTACGCCGATTTGGAGCATGGGTTTATGGTTTCAACGGCTTATTTAAACCGCTAGAGCCTCCGCATTGATAGGCCTCTCCCAAAAAGCCTGCGTACGTCGATGTCTCTTCGGCTAAGAGTACAGGTTTTTCAGCAATTCGGGATGACTAAACGGATTACTTTCTTATGACTGCGAACACGCCGACCAAGGCGACTACTATCAGAGCCAGCCCGACCGCTATGAAAGGGTTGACGAACGGCGCCGACAGCAACGCTACACCGGCCACAGCCGACAAAGCACCCCACAGCACGTGATAAAGAAGGTCTCTTGAAAACGAACCGTAGATTATCGAGTAAGCGCCGAAGACACAGAGAAGGACGCCGACAGCGGTCTGGATGTCAAGCGCTATCGTCCCCGTTCCGCTCAGCACCATGATCACTCCAGCCGTGAAGACCACGGCTAGAAGCGCTCCAGCGCCGTAGCTGATCAACTCAGTTTTGCTCCGCATTCTGGGCAGAACTTAGAGCCTTGAGGTGCTTCGTGGCCGTTGGGGCATCGGGCTGGCTGCGGCGCGATTGGTTTTCCGCAGTTTCCGCAGAACTTGACGCCTTGAGGGTTTTGGTGGCCGCAGTGGGGGCAGACGAGCAGAACGGTCGGCTGCTGCGTGGGAGGCTGCTGGAAAAGCGGAGGAATCACAGCTATTCCAGCTCCTACGGCCGCTCCCTGGCTCTGGGAGAGAGCTTCAGCTGTCTTCGTGACCGTCTGCATACGCAGCACCTCCGCAGCCGACACTCCTTGACGGAGGAAGAAAATCCTGTCCCTCCACTCATCGGTCGTGTCAAGCCCCTCGAACTTCACGTCAATCAGCTCAAGCCCTATGCGGCTGAAGGCCTGCCCGACTGCGTTCCTCGCCAGTAGGCTTGTTTCGTCGAGCCTGCCGTAGACGTCGGCTATGCCGTGCTGGCTGAGCTCGTCGATGACCGCTTCGTTGAAGTAGGCGCGGAGGAATTCTTGAAGCTGTTCTGTTCCGTAGGCTGACTGGGAGCCTACTGCTTCTTGTACGAAGAGGTTGGGGTCTGAGACTCTGAACCAGAAGCTGCCGAAGAACTTCAGCGGAGCAAGCTCGCGTGTCTGTCCCTGAGCTCCAAATTTTCCCTGAAACTGTTTGAGCGAGACGTAGATGACAGTGGCCTTGAACGGTACTTTTTCAAACCCAGCGATCCGTGAAAGAACTCTGGTCAGCAGCGGCAGGTTAGCCGTCGTCAGCACATGCCTGCCAGCTCTGAAGACGTCGTAGGCTTTTCCGTCTCGGAAGAACACGGCGGCCTGCGTCTCCTCGACGATGAGGTTGCTTCCCCACTCTATCTCGTCAACAGGGAACCTCCAGACGATGTCGCTTTCCCGGGCGCCTACCCACTGAATCACTTTGGGCATCAGCCGACCACCTCAGCCAACCCTTTGAAGATCCTTGTTCTTTCGTCGAGAAGTCTGTCGAACTCCGTCAAAGCGGCTCGAAGCTCGCTGGCCTTGCTCCTCCATCCGTCGGAGCCTGCCTCCTCCTGAATCAGCTGTGAGACGAGAGTTTTGATTGACTCGGCTTTCTCTATCAGGCTGAGGTCGTGGCTGATCACTGCGTCCAGCTTGTCCTCTCTTACTTTAACGGCGTCGAACAGCCCGGCGTAGCCTGCAACAGCCTTGTCTATTCTCTGCGTTATTCTGTCCAGCTCTGCTCTGATGTTCTCGAACGTGAACTTGGCGTCGGGGTTGTAGGCAAGCTTTCTCGCAGCCGAGGGGCTGAGGGGAGAGTTGGCCGTGGCTCTTGCTTCGGACAGGAGGGCGCTGGCCTTCCTTCTGACGAGTATGTCGGTCTCTCTTCTCAGCTCCTTCTCCTTATAACCCCTGTACCCCGGGACGTAGCTTGCAATCTTCTCAAGCAGCCCCATCTCCTTCCTAACACGTTCCACGTCCATGCAGCCCTACCTTCCGAAGCGTATGATTTATGCGTATCCGTTGAAGTCAGGTTTTTCGCATCCACCGCTCGGCTAGAGAGACCGCCTTCTGCGCAGGTGTTTTACCTTCGGCTATTTGTTCAGCCGCCCTAGTTGGGCTGAGGCCTCTCCAAGCGTATCCGGCTGCTGCTGCGATGAACCCTGCGGCGGCGGTGATTGAGGGAAGCCATCCAGCTCCCCACAGCAGCGAAGCCAACACGACGCCGGCGACGACGTGCAGGGCCGCAACACCCATGTATCCAGCTTTCTCCTCGATGTCCGGCGGGTAGGTGGCGTCGATTACACGGCTCGAAGAAGCGTCTACCATAGCGTAGTACTGCTTACCTCGAAACTCATACCCTATCCTCCAGATGGGTGCGTAAACAAGCGAAAGGTCGCTTACTTCGATTTCATCGCTCCTCGAAACTGTTTTGACAACCTCCCTAGCTATCAGGTTTGAAAGCTCGTTGGCGGCAGTCCGCTCGGCCGTCTGCCTCGCCTCATCCCTTGTGAAGACTGCGCCGTGCAACACTCCCCCTCGCTGCTCGACGTATTCGTGGCTGAAGAAGACACGAGCACGTGAAACCGCAACCAAC
The DNA here is from genome assembly GCA_025054795.1 of Candidatus Caldarchaeum sp. GTDB lineage: Archaea > Thermoproteota > Nitrososphaeria_A > Caldarchaeales > Caldarchaeaceae > Caldarchaeum. Next base: position 1,218 of record JANWZU010000100.1, on the reverse strand, counting down.
TCACCGCCGGCGGGAATTTCTTTCGAAGCGGGTAGGCAGAACTCGAAAAGCCTTTCGAAGCTGCCTGACTCCTGCTTCGTCACTGTTCTGATGCTTCGGTAGCCTCCTCTGGGCTCGGGGTTGGAGTATTCGACGTCCTCGCCGATGCCTGTGAAAGACGTTCTGGCTCTGACTGTTGCCACCCAGAAGGGGTAGAAGTGGAGCTGTGCCTCTCTCAGGTTTATGTTGAGGGGCAGCGACTCCTCGTAGCCGGTCTGCTTCTTAACCCACAGAAGAAAGTTCTCGACGGCTCGGCTGCTGTCGTAGTGGACGGGGACGATATACCTTTTCTCCTCCTCGAAAGTCCTGAAGGATGCGCCGCAGTACCTGCATTTAATCGCAACATCTCCCTGTCTAACCTCGTGAGGTGCAGAGCAGTTAGGACACTGGTAGGTTTTGACGGACATGGCTTCACCTCAGGACTGCGATGTCCGTTTCTTCAACGGCTTTTGCAATTCTCTGGACAGCGGTGGCTGACAGCGAGCCTAGGAACCCTGCGGCTCCAGCAGCTATGGGAGGGGCTGCGATTATGGCTAGCTGCGCTTCTTCAGGGAGGTCCGAGCCTATCAAAGGCTGGAGAAACACAGCAGCCAAAGCCAAAGCCAACACCACGGCGGCCGCAGCAACAGCCCGTCCAAGCCTTGCAGCAGCCGAGATAGGCAGCTCCGCCTTCAAAACCCTCGCAGAACCCTTGACCCCGTCGACGCATACACGGTAGGATTTTCCACGAGACTCGTACCTTGCCTCCAGCACAGGGTACAAGATTAAACGTGTGGACTTGGGCTCGGCCTTCGTGTAGCAGTCGAAAAGCCTGCTCGTCATCTTCTCAGCTCTTTTCCTGTGCTCTTCGGCGGCCCTCGTCTTAGCTGCTTCGACAGCCTCCTCCCGAGAAAGCTCCGAGCCCAGCGCCTCCCAACCCTTGGTAAGCGAGGGGTCTAGCTCTACCGCTGCGTCGAGCCGAGAGAGAAGGCTTGATTTGACGGCTCCAAGGCCGAAGATCGACTCGAACTTTCTGCCGTAAACAGCCACAGCCAGATTTTCGTCAAACTCTCCCTTCACAGGAACGTAGACGGTGTATGCAGTCGTTCTAGCGTTTTTACCGACGCCCGTTGTCCGGGTTCTCGTCTCAGACCTGTAGCCGTTGTAGCTCGTGGCTGCGTGAACCTCGACAGCCCACAC
>JANWZU010000018.1 GCA_025054795.1 Candidatus Caldarchaeum sp. | reverse complement strand
TGAGAAACTCGGCCAACATCTATGTCTCAGGGCTGCTGAGAGGCTGGAGCGCTCGAGCTCCGTGCTGCTGGCGACCGGTTTCAAGATACTCAAGTTCAACGCATCCATGGAGACAGACGGCCCCTTCTCAACAACGCTTCTGACGATGTGCTTGGAGAAATTCGTAGACCTCAACTGCGTAGTCGCAACAGACGAGGGAGGCGAAAAAATCATCGAGAAAGCGCTGAAAGCCGTCGGAGTAAAACACGCAAAGGTTTACGGCCTTCCCACGTCGTTCGACAAATCACCAGCGATGTTTGAGAAGATGGTTGACGAGAGCCGTCCGGACACCGCCGTAGCTGTGGAGAGGCCTGCCGCAAACATGCTGGGCGTTTACCACAACGCTGTTGGAGAGGATGTTTCGAGGTTCCACGCACCGTTGGACAAGCTGTTGGAAGAGCTTAGACGGCGAGGTGTTCAGCTGATAGCCTACGGCGACGGAGGCAACGAAGTTGGGATGGGGCTTGTGAAGGAAGCAGTAATGAGACACGTTGAGTACGGAGCGGTGTGCAGATGCGGATGCGGAGGAGGCATAGCCTCAAACACAGAGGCAGACATCCTAGTCGTCTCCTCAATCTCAGACCTGGGAGTCTTCGGAACCCTCTCGCTGATGAAGACGCCGATGCTGGAGGCGGTGATTCAGAACCTCGACACAGCCATGAAAACCCTTACGGAGGCCGGCTGCGTAGACGCCCGCAAGGGCCCCGGATATCTTGGAGTGGACGGCTTCAGCCTCGACGGCATAAAATCCGTCCTGCATCTTCTTCAAGCAGCTATCCGCAGTGATGCTCGACCGCCATGAGGTATTTCTCGCCGTCTACCTCGACTAAGGCCGCTGAGTCGTAGAGGCTCTTGCCTCTCCTCGTCTTGATGAGCTTGTCTAGAAGGCTGATGTCTTCGGTTTTGAGGACGGCTACGACGGGTGAGGGGTTTAGCGCTTCGAACTGCTGCGGATAGACATCGGTCGAGGCCCGGTGTCTGGTTTGTTCCAGAGCCTCCGGAAGGCCGGGAAAAAGCTCGACTTCCTTCCTCGTAAGGAAGGCTTCGGGCTGGGCGTGTTTCACGTGAACCAGCTTGAGCCTTACAGCTCCGCCTGCCTGACTTACGTATTCGTCCACGGCTCAGTAGCCTCCTCTGTGTCTCAGAAGCCCTGCGACGCCTTTGAAAGCCTTCTTGAACATCTCGCCGTCCTCATGCTCCGACGAAACCAGCTCAACCCTCACGTTCATCCTGTCAGCCTCTGAGATGAGCTTGTCAATCATCATCGTCATCTCCTTCAGCGTTAGGGTTTGGTTGCCGCAGCTGGGGCATTTCTCGGCCAGCCTCTTAGGCACCTCGGTCTGAACTTGGTCTTGGTCGAGGGCCACGGCGGTCGTGTGTCCGCAGTTTTGACACGCTATGACCGCTTCTACTCTGTCGAGGTCTTCGGAGACTATGAGAAGCTCCAGCATGTTCTTCCGCAGAGCATCCATAACCTGCTCCTCGCCGTACACCGCCAGCCCGTCCGGCCTCGTCGCCTCATGCATCAGGTTTTGGATGAGCTTCTGCTCCTCGATGATCCTAACCTCCTTCAGAAAGTCAGCTGACTTCGCAACAGCCTCTCGGACGCCGCTCTCGCCCGAGTATGAGGTGTCGACGACGTGGATTTTGTTGCGGAGAGTGTAGTGGAGGTAATCTCCTTGTGCGAAGACGTCCTTGGTAGGGCCGGGGCCGGCTACAATCACTCCCTTCATCTCGGGATACTGGAGGAAGAGCTCGTTGGCCTTGTCGGCCACACGTTTGTAGAACTCGTTCAACGTCATCTCCCTCAGCCTCTCGAACCTCCTAGCCGACTGGCCTCCTGCGTGATGCTTGCCCGGAACGCCCGACGTGTAGGTCTTCAGCTGCGAGATGCTGCGGCCTTTAACAACAGCCACGGCAGCCTCCTCGTTGTCTATCACCAGCACGCCGTACACGGCCTTCTCCTTCAAAAGCTCCTTAAGCCCCTCGACGTGAAAACGGCTGTCGCATCTGTAAAGAAACGTCGTTATCGGCTCCGGCGGAATTATGTGGTAGACCTCTATCTTGCTCGTCTGGCCGCTGTTCTGCGGAATGGCTCCGCTGAAGACGACGAGGCCCGTCGGGCCTGGGTCGTTGAAGAGCTTCAGCCTCTGGATGGCGCTTTCGATGGCGTCCTGAACGTTCTTACGTGTCTGCTTCGACTTGATGTTCGAAGCCGTCGCATACTCCTGACGAAGATAGTTGATGACGTCTGAGACCGACTTGTCGGGAGGAACGTAGAGCGTCACCAGCTCCGTACCCCTTCCCTCCAGCTTCTCTATCGATTCGAGGAGACGGCGAAACCTGTAGAGCGAAACAGAATCCTTCTTGACAGAACTCACCCTAGAACACCTCTGACAAGCCGCCCCTACGAAAGCACCGAAGCAATATTCAAGACGGCCCTGCCTATGATTGATTTTCTAGGTAAAATAGGTTTGTATGGTTTTTACGAGCGATACCCTTTAAAAGACGTTCTCCCGCCGTGTGTGCGGAAGGAGCTAGATGGCTGAGCCTAGAGCTTGGCATGCCCATTCGGTCGAGGAGGTTATATCCCTGCTTAACACCGACAGAGAGAAAGGTCTTTCGTCTGAGGAGGCTTTGAACAGGCTTTCAAGGTACGGGCCTAACATGCTGGAACCTGTTCCAAAGCCTTCGGCGCTGAGAATCTTCCTCAAGCAGTTCGCCAACATACTCGTAGGTCTTCTGATAGCTGCTTTGGTGATTTCCGGTTTTCTTGGCGAGGTCGTCGACTCGGTCGTCATAGGCGTCATCGTCTTCTTTGTAGCGGTCGTCGGCTTCCTGCAGGAGTACCGTGCTGAGAAAACACTCGAAACTCTGAAGAAGATGCTAACCCCAACCACGTCAGTCGTCAGGGATGGGGTGGAGAAGGAGGTTGCTGTCAAGGAGGTTGTGCCGGGCGACGTGGTGCTGCTGTCCGCCGGCTCTAGAGTTCCCGCAGACCTAAGGCTCTTCGAAGCCGTAAACCTACAGGTCGACGAAGCTCCCTTAACCGGGGAGTCGACACCGGTTGCCAAAACCACAGACCCTCTTCCGGCCAACACCGCCATGGGCGACAGAGTCAACATGGCTTACGCAGGCACAACCGTGACGTATGGAAGAGGGAGGGGTGTTGTAGTCGCCACAGGAAGGCACACGGAGTTCGGCAAGATAGCGGAGGCGGCGGCCGGCGTGGCTGAGGAGAAGACGCCTCTGGAGGTTAGGATGAACGAGGTGGGTAAGAGGTTCGCAATCATAGCGGTCGTGATAATCGCAGCCATAATCTTGGCTGAGTTGGTGGGCGAGCTGTTGGCCGGCGCTGTTTCGCTGAGCTTCATGGTCGAAGTGCTTCTTTTCGCAGTAGCGCTGGCAGTGGCCGTCGTCCCAGAGGCCCTTCCCGGCATAGTCACGGCTACGCTGGCGATAGGCATGGGCATCATGGCTAGGAGAAACGCCTTGGTCAGGAGGATGCCGGCCGTCGAGACCCTCGGATCCACACAGGTGATATGCTTCGACAAGACAGGTACTCTGACCATGAACAAGATGACTGTAAGAAGAATATACGCCGACGGCACGGTCTACGAGGTCAAATCTGCACCAACCTTGACTCCGAGCATAAAACTACTCACCCAAGCCTCTGTGCTCTGCAACGATGCTTCAATCGCTAAAGAGAATGGCCGACAAGTTTTTCAAGGAGACCCGACCGAGGCTGCGCTCCTGATGATGGCTGAGGAGTTCGGTGTAGGCGTGTCAGACGTTAGAAAATCTTATCCACGTTTCTACGAGGTGCCCTTCACCTCTGAGAGGAAGATGATGACGACGGTCCATAAAACACCTGAAGGCCGGAGCATCGCTTTCATGAAGGGAGCTTTAGAGGTTGTGCTGGACAGATGCTCAAGAATTTACATCCATGACAAACCTGCGCCGATTACAGAGGAGCACAGGCGGAAAATATACTCCGTTGCTGAGGAGATGGCTCAGAATGCATTACGTGTTCTCGCAGTCGCCTACCGTGAAGTCGAAATCATAGACCAGCGGGTGGAGGAGGACTTTACGTTCGTGGGGTTAGTCGGGATGATGGACCCTCCGAGGCCAGACGCCGTCGAGGCTGTTCAGAAAGCCCACTCGGCAGGGATCAAAACCGTGATGCTGACGGGCGACCATAAGCTTACGGCGCTGGCCATAGCGAAGGAGGTTGGGATGTACAAGGAGGGCGACATGGTTCTTACAGGGCTGGAGCTTGAGCAGCTGTCCGACGAAGAGTTCGACAAAATCGTTGAGAACGTCGTTGTCTACGCAAGGATATCTCCCATACATAAGCTCAGAATTGTGGAGGCTTGGAGGAAGAAGGGCTACGTCGTCGCCATGACTGGGGACGGTGTGAACGACGCTCCAGCTCTGAAGAAAGCCGACATAGGAATAGCCACGGGAATAACCGGAACGGATGTGGCGAAAGAGTCATCCGACATGATTCTGGCTGACGACAACTTCGCAACCATCGTCAAAGCCGTCGAGCTCGGCAGATGGATTTACGGAAACGTCAAAAAATATCTGGCCTACCTTCTGGAGGCCAACCTCGTGGAAATAATAGTCATCAGCGCCGTGGCCTTGTTTGTTTCGAGGCTTTTCGGGCTTCAGGGCGAAGACACTTTGCCTCTTCTGCCAATACACATTCTCTACATCAACCTAGCGACCGACGGGTTGCCGGCGATAGCTCTCGGCTTCAGCCCTGCCGACCCAGACATAATGAAGAGAAAGCCCATACCCAGAAACGAGCCCGTCTTCAGCAGAGATGTGATGAACTTCCTGATAACCGTCATGGCCGTAGCAACTCCGCTGTACCTGCTTGGATACATCACAGCTCTATCTGAGGGGGTTGACCAAGCTCGCTCGAGGCTTTTCTTCATGTTCTTCGTCAACGAACTCCTCCTAGCGCTCAACTGCCGCTCACTCACCCATAACATCCACAGAGTCAGGCCGCATAAATGGCTGGTTCTGGCGATACTCTGGGAGATAGCTTTGATATCAGCTATAATGGCCGTGCCCGGCGGCGCTCAGATAATTCGTCTACAGCCTCCGACCATGGGAGACCTTGCTTGGATTCTTGGAGGCGGAGTCCTGCTGTTCTCGGCTGTCGAGCTGGTTAAGTTTATAACCAGAAGACGGGAGGGCTAGCCAGTGCGGTTGTCTGAAGTGGTGAGCCCTTGTCAAACATAGTGCTGAAGCTGGGAGGTCATGTGCTGTTCGGCGAAAAACCAGACACGACGCTGATGAAGCAGTACGTCTCTATGCTTAGAGAGACCTACGACGGAGGCCGCTGGGTTGTTGTCGTAGGAGGCGGCGAACCCGCTAGAAAACACATCGAAGCGGCACGTCAGCTTGGTCTGGACGAGGCCTCATGCGACGAAGCAGCCATCAGGATAACACGTGTAAACGCTTTCCTCTTCGCAAGGGCTCTGGGTGAGATGGCCTTTCAGAGAATCCCCGAGGCTGTTGACGAGATACGTTTGTTGGCCGACATGGGTAGGATTGTCGTAGTCGGTGGTCTCCAGCCCGGCCAGTCGACGATGGCCGTCAGCGTTCTCGCCGGCTCGGTGGTTGGTGCTGAGCGCATAGTCGTCGCCACAGACGTCGACGGCATTTATTCAGAGGATCCGAAGAAGAACAAGGCCGCCCAGTTAATTAGGCGTATGAGGTTTGATGAGCTGGCTGAGCTTGCTCAGCGTGTTTCGCAGAGGGCTGGGGAGTACCAGATTGTCGACATGGTTGGGTTGGCTATGGTTTTGAGGACGAGGATACCGCTGTATTACGTCAACGGGAGGGACATCGCAGCAGTAAGGGATGCGGTTCTGGGGAGAAAGGCAGGAACAGTTGTAAGCGATTAACCGTATAAACCGGGGTTGAACAAGTATTTTAGCGGTTTGAGACTGGACGAGGTTTTCGCTTCAAAGGCCCACGCAACCGTGCTTCAGTTTCTCATAGAGAACCCGGGCAAAGGCTTCAGCCTCCGCTACATCGCCAGAGCCACGGGAGTGGCGCCGTCGACGGTCGGCATAGTGGTGAACAACTTGGAGCGTGTCGGCCTAGTTCTTCAGCGGAGGCTGTACGCCGTCAAGCTAATAGCCCTAAACCACGAAAACCCCATAGCTCAGGAGCTGGCGAGGCTCGTCGAGAAAATCAGGGAGGTTTGAGCGAAATGCATTTTACATGACGGAGCGGCTTGTTTTCCAGCATGGCTGAGTATTTCGGATACTCTGGGCTGGCTGCGGCCCTGCTCCGTGAGGCTGGAGCGTCTGTTGGCGAGGAGGTTGAGGTCCGAAGAGGAGGTCAGGTCTTCCGAGGATATCTGATGGCCCGGTACGAGTTCGGCGAACCCGGCATAATAGTCCTCAAGATGGCCAACGGCTACAACATAGGAGTTAGGGTCGACGAGCGGTCTAAGGTTGTTAAGCTGACCGAGGTGAAGCCGCCGGCTTTCAACCCTCCGCCGCCGCCCACACCCAGAGAGGAGCTGCCACGTGTCTCCATCATAAGCACGGGAGGGACAATCGCAAGCCGAATAGACTACAGGACGGGCGGTGTTCGAGCGGCGCTGTCGGCGGCAGACCTAGTCAGCATAGTCCCGGAGATAGGCGAAATAGCGAACATCTCCGCCGAGATTCTGATGCAGGTTTACAGCGAAAACCTGACGCCAGCCCACTGGACTCAGATGGCTATCCGTGTAGACCAGATAATCCGAGACGGTTTCGAGGGAGCTGTGATAGCTCATGGGACCGACACGATGGGCTACACCGCTGCTGCTTTGAGCTTCGCCCTGCAGAAAACCCCCATACCTGTCGTGCTCGTTGGAGCTCAGAGGTCTTCCGACAGGCCTTCAAGCGACGCAGCCACCAACCTGATTGCAGCGGTAGAAGTTGCTTCGAAGGCTCCTTTCGGCGAGGTGGTTGTATGCATGCACGGCTGGCACTCCGACGACCTCATCCACATACACAGAGGCACAAGGGTTGTCAAGCTGCACACAAGCAGCAGAGGAGCATTCCAGTCCGTCAACGCACAGCCGATGGCCGTCCGAACACCCGAAGGATTGAAAATGCTCACAAACATGTATCATCCACGCAACGGCGACGGATACGTTTTCCAGCCACGGTTCGACGACAGGGCCATGCTGGTTAAGTTTTACCCCGGCATGAAGCCAGAGTCTCTCGAAGTTCTAGTGGAGCGTCTTAGTCTCCGTGGCTTGGTTTTGGAGGGCACGGGCCTCGGCCATGTGGCATCCTCGTTCATACCTGTGCTGAGAAAGCTTACTGGCTCTGGCTTGTTCGTGGGTATGACGAGCCAGTGCAGGCATGGATGGGTGAACATGAACGTCTACGACAACGGCAGAGACTTGATGCGTGCAGGCGTGGTGCCTCTGGAGGACATGCTGGCCGAGACTGCGCTAGTCAAGCTGATGTGGGTTTTGGGAAAGCTGGGCGAGAAAGCTGAGGTCGAAGAAGTGCGGGAGATGATGCTCACTGACATCTGCGGAGAGATAGGTGGCAGGACTATGCCGCAGCAGTAAGCCGTGTGAAAGCTTGACAGTTATTAGTGTGCTCAGCTGTGGTGGTTGGGGGAATGGACTACCAGAAGCTCGGGCTCAAGGTTGGCGTTGAGGTCCATAGACAGCTCGACACAAGTCGCAAGCTGTTCTGCAACTGCCCGACAGAGCCACGTGAAGGCGGAGAAACCGTCAAAATAACACGGTTTCTAAGAGAAGCACAGAGCGAGCTGGGAGCAGTAGACCCAGCGGCTCTTTTCGAGTCGAAGAAGAGGAAGAAGATAGTCTACCACGTCAACACATACAACACATGTCTCGTCGAAATGGATGAGGAGCCGCCTCACCCGCTCAACCCCGAAGCCGTCGAGACAGCCCTTACGATAGCCCTTCTGTTCAACGCCACACCCGTCGACGAAATACACGTAATGAGGAAAATCGTGATTGACGGCTCCAACACCTCCGGATTCCAGAGAACCTGCGTGGTTGCGCTGGGCGGGAGCTTGGTCGTCGACGGCAAAGAAATACCCATACAGACAATCACGCTCGAGGAGGATGCTGCCAGAATCATGTCAACAGGCCATGGGTACGTGGAGTACGACCTGTCTAGGCTGGGAATACCCCTGATAGAGGTTTCGACAGCTCCTGTCATAAATTCGCCGGCTGAAGCCGTGAAGGTGGCCAAAGCGATTGGAAACGTTCTGAGGGCTACGAGGAAGGTTAAGCGAGGCCTCGGAACTGTCAGGCAGGACCTCAACGTCTCGATATCGGGAGGAGCTTTGACAGAGATAAAGGGGGTTCAGGAGCTTCAGCTAATCTCGTCGGTCGTGGAGAACGAGGTTGTCCGCCAGCTTCATCTGCTCGAAATCTCCAAAGAGCTCAGGAAGAGGCTTGGAGGAGAAACGCTGCCGCCGTTCAGCTACGTCGACGCCACAGAAATCTTCAGAAACACAAGGTCCAAGATGCTCCGGTCCAAGCTCGAAGCAGGAGGAAAAGCTCTAGCCGTCAAGCTGCCGATGTTCGCCGGCCTGCTTTCCAGAGAGGCTGCTAAAGGCGTCAGGCTGGGCGCCGAGCTGGCGGGTCATGCGAGGGCATGGGCTGAGGTCGAGGGCCTGCTCCACACAGACGAGCTGCCGGGCTACGGTGTTTCGGCGGAGGAGGTTGCTGCCTTGAAGAAAGCCGTCGGAGCGGGCGAGATGGATGCTGTAGTGGTCGTTGTCGACGAGTTGGGCAAGGCTGTCGAGGGGTTGAGGGCTGTTTACGCAAGGGCCTGTGAGGCTGTTGAGGGTGTTCCGGGCGAGACTAGGGCAGCCCGGCCGGACGGCTTGACGGTCTACATGAGGCCTAGGCCGGGGGCTGCGAGGATGTATCCGGAGACAGACATACCGCCTGTCCCCGTATCATCCGATTATCTTGAAAGCTTGAGGGCTAGGCTTCCCGAGCCTCTCGAAGCCACGGCTGAAAAACTAGCCCGCAGACATGGGCTGAGCAGACAGCTCGTCGAAGGGCTGATAGACGACGAGAGGGAGGAGCTTTTCACGAAAATAGTGGAATCCCACAGCCTCTCCCCAACGGTTGTGGCCTCTGTTCTGACCGAGACCATCACAAGCCTGAAGCGTGAAGGCCTAGCCGTCGAGAGCCTAACCGACCAGAAGCTCGTGGAGGTTTTCAAAGCCTTGGCTGAAGGAATATACTCGAAGGAAGCTGTGCCCGACGTGCTTAGATGGCTGTGCAGCCACCCCGAAGCCGCTGTCGATGAAGCTGTGAAAAACCTCGGGCTCGGAGCTGTTTCCACGGAGTCTGTCGAAGCGGAGGTGATGGCTATGGTCATGGCGCATTCGTCGGAGGTGGAAGACCCCCGCCTCGCCAACAGGCTGATGGGAGACTTGATGAAGAAGTACCGTGGAAAGATTGACGGAAAACAGCTCCACGGCATGGTGTTGCAGGCGATAGAGCGTGTTAAATCAGCTGAGAAAACCTGAAGCCAACAGCATGTAGACAGGATAGAGCCCGAGAACAGCAGCCCCAAGCCTGAACCTGTTCAGCCGGATGGCCAGCGAAAGCATCACAGCCGCAGCAACGTAAACCACGACAACACCCAAAGCAGTCGAGGGAAGGGCCCAGCCTGTGAAGGCCATTCCAACACCGACGACAAAAGTCGACTGAACAAGGTTCTCGCCGGAAAGCAGGCTGATTGCTATGTCGGCCTTGTTCCTCATCATCCAGTAGAAAGCCACAAAAACCTCCTCAAGACATGTTGCGAACGGCGAGACAACTAGCGCTAGAGCGAAAGGGTTGACAGTCGTGGAGACAACGTCGATGAAGAGGTCTGCGCCGAGAGGCAGCCCAGCCGCAGCCAGCCCAACCTGCAGCGCAGCGAGCCCCGTGTTTCTGCGCCGCAGCAGCCTCTCAACAAACGAAACCCCTAACACTTCAACAACCTCACCCTCCTCTACGTAGATGGAGCGAGCTAGGTAGACGTATGTGAGTAGGAAAAGCAGGGCTGTTATGTTTATGAAGGGCCCTAGGCTGAGCTGCGAAATCGCTGCGGCGAGAGTCATGAACACGGCGAAGTAGACGTAGTTTTTCGCAACGCCTAGGTCCACGGAAGTGCTTTTCCACAGGGCTGCGACTACAGGAGCTCCGACGAGAAGAGTTATCGAAGGCGCTGCCAGAACGCTTCCCATACCAACCTGCGCAGCATGATAACCTTGCTGGAAATACGACAGAACTGCTATCGCTGTTTCCGGGATGGCGGTGAGCACGGCTGCGAGAAGAGCTCCGGCGGCGAACCTTGTGAGCCTCAGCCGCCCAGCCAGAACCTCAACCCCTTCGACAAAAGCCACAGTCGACGCAAGAAGAAGCAGAACACCCGCTAACATCTCCAGCCAAACCATAGAAACCACCTCCACCGGCCTTACCTAAGGCTCGTCTTTCTGAGGGTTGTACCGACTGAACACAGCCAGCAGACTCTCCTTACTGACTCCACGCCTAACAAGCTCGGCCTCTATCTCGTTCACAAACTCACGCCCGATTCCTCTGGGCAGGGAGACAAGCTCGTCCACGAGGTCGAGAGGCAGGGGCAGGCCTGTTGCCGGGTTCGCCGTAGCGTAAACGTATGAGAGAACCTTGTTGACGAAGTCTTCGGGCATCTTCTCCGGCAGTTCGAGGCAGATGGGCGGAAGGTCTTCAACCGTCCTGAGGAAGACTCTTCGGGTGCTTCTGGCAGCCGCTACTATCGGATGTTCCTCGTATTGCTTCCAGCTACCTCCCCTCTCACGGCTCCAGTCCGTCAAGTCCGCCACAAGCTGAACCTTAACACGATGCTCAGCCTTCCTCAAAACCTCTTCACGCCCCTTCCTGCTCAAAGCCTCCTCTCTAGCCGTCTGCCTGAACCAGCTGTAGACATCGTACCTAACGTCGGTTCCGAAAACCGCTCCATAGTCGAAGACCTCGCCCCGCCTCATTATGAGGCTCAGAATAGACCTGTCAGCCAGCTCCACGCCTTTCTCCAAGCCGTGCCTGTAGCAGATGTACCCGTCGATAGCCATCGTCGGAACACGTTTAATCACGCCGACCGATCTTTTGGACTCGAGTATCTTAACCGTCAACTCGTTGATTCGGCTTATCAGGTCGTAGACTTTCTCGAAAACCTCGCCAGTCAGGTTGTCTCTCCAGCCCAGCGGCTCATCCTTAATCATGCTGCAGCCGGCTCTGTAGCCGAAGAAGCTTCCGTCAACAATCAGAAGGTCTGGTTTCTGTCTTTCGAGTATGTGGGAGGCGGTCAGCCTCTCGTAGTAGGTCGTCGCCAAGTCGAGGATTTTGAGGAAGCTTTCCCTGTGGAGGCTTATCTTCCCAGAAAGACGGTCGCCGAAGAAGCCCTCACCACCTTCAACCGAGTCAAGTCCTCTGAAAAGCTTGTAGGCCACGGCGTACAGCCCGTACCTAAGCCCGATTCTGTCGTCCACAGCCGGCACATCAGACCCGTCCACTACAGCCGCTGAAAGCTCTCGCCAACCCTCATCAAAAGCAAGCACCCGAACACCGCTGCTCAGCTGCGCCTTGACCTCGTCTATCAAGCCCGGCATGCTGTCCATCCTCTCGACAAGCTCCCTCACCTCTTCGGCAACAGCTGAGAAAAACTTCTCCTGCAGAGGCTTAGGTATCTTGAGGAAATCAGGCAGCTCTTCAACGGGTTGCTCCAACTTTTTCACGCTCCGGGATCTCGAAGGTTAGAAGCAGCGGAACAGGTGAGGGGTTCATCTTGCCGATTAGGTAGAACTGGCCTTCAGGCAGGCGTAGAAGGTTGGATGCGTTGACGAGCGATGTGGCGAAAAATTTCTCAGCCTCCTGTGCGTCTAACGGATGAATCCTGCCAACGAACAAGGTGTTTAGGTTTCTTCTGACAGCGGCGTTGATTCCTATCTCCCCCGCTATACCCTGAGCTATCAACGTGATCGACAGGTTGTAGGAGCGTCCGAGAGCAGCGATGCCCATTATCTCACGGGTTGTCTCCCCCTCCAAACCCTGCGGGTTCCATGGACAATACTGAGGAGCTTCATCAACGACAAGAGCTATTCGGAGCTTGTTCTTCTCCTCCATCAGCTTCTTCAAATACCTCACGACCGAGAGGAAGATGCTGAGCTTGTGCTCCTTCGAGCCGTAGCTAAGGTCAACCACCAGAACTCCGTTCTGCCTCAACACGTCGACGAGCTCCTTCGCCGTCGTCCTACCCATGATGGGCTTAAGGTCTTCGGCGGTCAGCTTCTCGAAGTAGCGTTGAGCTTTCTGCGAGTATATTCTGTCCCATCGGCTTGGCTTTCCGGAGGCTTCAACGTTGTCGCTCGCTATAACTGCTCGCAGCCTTTCCCAGAGGTTTCTCTTCGTCTCCTCAACGTTATCTCCACGCCAACCACCCTCAGACACCACTTCCTCTAAGTACGTGATCAGCTTGTTGCCGATGTTCCCCCCTCCGAAGTAGTTGAGCGTCTCAGCCAGATAAGTAAGGACAGACTGTTCATCAAGCTCTATGTCCCCCATGTTGACAACCTTCCCGTAGAACGGGGCGTAGTCGCTTCCCTTCCAGTCGAAGATCATCACGTCGTATCCTGCTTGACGCAGCAACGGGATTATCTGATATCTGGTGAGGTAGGATTTGCCCGAGCCGGTCACTCCAAAAACACCTATGTGATGTGGAATGTACTCCGTCAACACAGGTATCTTCCAGCTGGGCTTTCCAGTCGCATAGTATCCTATTGTGTGGCTGCTTCTGCCGAAAAGCTGCATAGGGTTGAAGCCTTCCTCAAACCTGTAGACAGGCGAGGCCGGCGCTATGATAATCTTGTTCTGCTTTATCTCGCCGTCGGAGACGTCGCCGACCACCACGAGTCTGAAGCCGTAGAACTCTTTAGCGGTGCTGGGGCCCTTACCGCTTTTGGCGTAAGCCACTCCCGGGTTGTAGAAGGTTGTTTTCAGCGAGTCGTTGCTGCCAGTCCCCGACCTGCATATGGCTAGGATTTTGTTGCCGCTCCTGTTCTCTATCAAAACAAGCGTCTCAGTAGTCACCTCCGTTTCCTTGCCCTCCTGCAGTATGCACATCGCTTCAGACTCGTAAGCCGGGCTAGCTACAATCCCTATCTGCTCCAGCCCAACACTGTTCCAGCCCATCAACCTGCTATAAACATTCAACGAACCGCTTTAAAGCTTACACCTTATCGCATGTAAACAACCAGCCAATCGCAATTCTATCGGCTTTTTAGCCTAGTTATGTATAATTGGGCCTATGCTTTTTCTTCTGCGTTAAAGAAACCTTGCCAAAGAGATAATAGCAAGTTGGTTGGAACGGTTGCTGGGTTGAAAGATCTACGGGTTTTTCTAGAGGAGTTGAAAAGGGAACATCAGGATGAAATCGTAGAAGTGGATTATCCTGTTTCACCCGAGTATGAGGTGACTGCGTATTGGAGGGAGTGCGTTAAGCTTGGCAACCCTGTTCTTTACTTTAAGCAGGTTGTTGGCTGTAAAATGCCTTTGGTGGCGAATGTTTTCGGCTCAAGACAGCGGGTAGCACGTATGATCGGTGCCGATGTAGAGAGTTTCTACGACAAATGGCGTGAGAAACTAAGAATTTTCATTGAACCGGAACTGGTTGGACACGGCCCTGTCAAGGAAGTTAAGAAGATGGAGAATGAGGTTGATTTGACAGGGCTACCTATTTTGAAGTTTTTCAAAGAGGACGCCGGCAAATACATTACCTCCGGCATAGTTGTAGCCAACCATCCAGACACAGGTGAAGTGAACCTCAGCTACGCGAGAATGCAGCTTAAAGGAAGGAACAAGCTGGGGGTAAGCCTTCACTCAAGGGGCTTTCTATGGTCCTATTTTCAGAGAGCAGTGGAGAAAAAGATGCCATGGCTCGATGTGGCGGTAGTTATAGGTTGCCATCCAACAATCTATCTAGCAGCAGCTTCAAGAAGGAATGACGAGTACGTTTTGGCTGGTGCTTTGGCTGGCGAGCCCGTTCAACTTACCAAGTGCGAGACTAAAGACATCTACATTCCGGCTCATGCTGAGATTGTTCTTGAGGGACGTATTTTAACGGACGTTAACGAGGATGAGGGGCCTTTCTCAGAATACACGGGATATCTAACTGGCCGTTCAACTCGAAACATACTGGTAGTCGACTGCATAACACACAGAAACGACGCAATCTTCCAAACTGTGATTCCAACAAACTCTTCAGAACATCTTCTGCTGGGGGGAATGCCAACACAAGCAACCTACTACGCCAAGCTGAAGGAATCCATACCTCAAGTACATAGAGTTAACTTTCCTGTTTGGGGTACTCACTTCGTGGCGATAGTTTCGGTTGACAAAAGCGGGAAGGAGGGGCTGCAGCTACGTGCTGCGCTCAGCTTGATTGGTGTATACCCTTACGTTAAGTACGTGATTTTAGTAGACAAGGATGTTGATGTTTTCGATGAAAACGAAGTTTTTTGGGCGTTGGCTACAAGGTCTCAGCCTCACAAAAGCATCAGCATACTGCCGTTAAGCGACGGCAACATGCTTGATCCCTCACAGGAGCAGCCCGGCTTAACAAGCAGGGCCATCATAGACGCAACCAGACCCATACACTGGGCTGAGCAAAAAATCTACACACCCACCATACCTGATGAAGTTGTCAACCGTGTGAGACAACGGCTACGTGAGAAATTTAAATAGCAGGCGTCCAGCGAGGTACCGTACATTGTCATATAGAAAGCCTATTGTTGTTAAATCGTTTTCATGGCGTTATGCAACAAGCCAAGATTGGGTTCTTCATGATATCAACCTTGAGGTAAACGAAGGCGAATTCGTAGTCATAACTGGTCCTACTGGGGCCGGTAAAACCACACTGTGTTTGTCTATGTGTGGGTTGATACCTCATCACTACAACGGGATAATCAGGGGAAATGTATATGTTTTCGGAAATGACACCTCGAAGCTGTCAAGCTCAGACTTGGCCAGCTTGGTGGGAATAGTGTTTCAAGACCCTGAGAGCCAGTTTCTAACGATGTCCGTCGAAGACGAGATAGCCTTCGGCCTCGAGAACCTAGCCGTTCCGCTTGACGAAATGCGTGAAAGAGTTGCCGAAGCAGCCAAGCTGGTTAAGATTGAAGACCTGCTTGACAGGGCTCCTTACGAGCTTTCAGGCGGTCAAAAGCAGCGGGTCGCTATTGCTGCTGCTTTAGCCATGAAGCCAAAGGTCTTGATTCTGGACGAGCCGACCGGTCAGCTCGACCCCATTGGAAAGGAAGAGGTTGTAGCTGTTTTGAAGAAACTGAAAGATGAAGGAATCACTGTCGTTGTTGTTGAGCATATTTTGGAGGAGTTAACGCCTTTTGCTGACAGGCTAGTGTTGATGAATGATGGTAGAATACTGTACGACGGCGATGTCAGAAGGTTTTTCGAAAACGAATCATTCGTCAAAACCACTGGTGTACCAGTTCCACAAGTAACTGAGCTTGGGTTGTTTCTGCGGAAAACAGTAGCCGGCGTAAACAAAATCCCTATATCGGTGGAGGAGGCTGAGGATTTGTTGGAGCGCCTTTTGCCGGTGAGGAGTGTTGTCGGACGAAGTAGTAGTTAAGGCTAAAAACCTAACTCATGTTTATTCTAACGGAGTTGTAGCACTCAAAAACGTTAACCTCGAAATCCGAAAAGGCGAATTCATCGCCATTATCGGACACAACGGCTCAGGCAAGACAACACTGGCCAAACATATCAATGGGCTGCTTAAACCCACTGCCGGCGAGATATTTGTACATGGAATGGATACACGTAAAGCGACAGTCTCTGAAATTGCACGTAAAGTTGGATACGTTTTCCAAAACCCTGACCATCAGATATGCATGCGTACGGTCTGGGAGGAGCTTGCATTTGGCCCAAGAAACCTCGGCTTTTCGGAAGAAGAGGTGAATAAGACAGTTAAAGAAACTTTGGCGCTGTTTAACTTGGAGAAGTACAGCGATGTTCACCCGTTTTTGTTAGGGAAGGCTGACAGACTGAGAATAGCTTTGTGCAGTGTGTTGACTATGAGGCCTGAAACGCTTGTTGTTGACGAACCTACGACTGGACAGGATATGAGACAATCTTACGAAGTAATGGAGACTTTGAAGAAGCTCAACGGCGAGGGGAAAACTATCATCTTCATCACCCATAACATGCGGCTGGTTGCTGAGTATGCGCGCAGAGCTGTGATTATGAGTGATGGAGGAATACTTTTGGACGGTTCCGTTGAAGAAGTTTTCAGCAATACGGAGGTCATCGCTAGAGCTCAGCTTAAACCACCCCAAATAACCCTTCTAGCCTCACGCTTCAAACAACTTTTCTATGATAAAACTCCGCTTACTGTGAACGATTTTTGCTCAAAAATAGAGCCCTTGCTGGGGAAGCCGTCTCAGCGGTGATTAAAGCATATATAATCTAACTTCATCGTAGGCTTATGGTTTCTACAATTATACATAACATTGGAAAGTTGGTGAGCGGCGACTGGAACCGTGGTGTTTTGAACGCCGACGCAATACGCATAGAGAACGGTTTAATCAAGAACGTTGGAGGCTACGATGAAGTTCGAAAAGAAGGGGCTGATGTTGTTGTTGACGTAAACGGGATGACTGTCATACCGGGACTTATAGACCCCCATACCCATCTTTCGTTCGGGGATTTCTCACCCATGCAGCATATGGTTGGCCTGTTAACTGAGACGCTCCTGCAGGGAACAACAACCATAATCGATGAATGGCTTCAGTTTGAAGGACTTCCGCTTTTCTACGGAGCAGACGTCAACGGTGTAAAGGCAACCGCTTTGCTCTCGCTTAAGGCTTACCAGAACTACAGGCCGGGCGGAGCTATGAAGGTTTTCGCAGGCTCGATAATGTTGGTTGAGGGGTTGACAAAGCAAGACTTGGCGGAGCTGAGAAACCAAGGAGTTTGGAGAGTCGGGCAGATAGGCGGCTCCACAAACATCAGAGACGAGCGGATTATACTTCAGATGGTTTCTTGGGCGAGGGAGCTCGGGTACTTTGTATCCACAAACCTCGGCCCCGGCGTTCTGCCAGAAAGCCTCAACATGACGCCGGAACTTGTTTCGGCAATCAAGCCTGATAAAATAGCCCACATAAACGGCGGAACCACGGCTCCTCCTTGGGATGTTGTGAAACGCGCCATAGACGGGACAGGCGACTGCAAAGTTGAGATAATACCTTACGGAAACCTCAAAATGGCTATGAGAGTCTTCGAATACCTCAAAAACACCAACCAGCTTCACAGACTCGTCGTCGGAAGCGACACTCCTACAGGGCAAGGCTATCTACCTGTTGCGATACATCGGTCAATTTTGTTTCTCTCCTCCGTCTGCGGGCTGGACGCTGATAAGGCGATAGCTTCAGCCACGGGAAACGTAGCCGACTGCTACGGCAAATACTATAGTGGATTCAACGTCGGGAAGATAGAGCCTGGCAGGGCTGCTGACTTGGTTGTTATCGACTCGCCTCCGGGAAGTGTCGGGAACGACGCCCTAGAAGCCATTCAAGCGGGCGATATGATAGGAGTTGCGGGTGTGTTCGTCGACGGCAACCTTGTCGGGCTACGTGGCAAAGACTCTAGACCAAGCCGAAGAAACATCAAACTGAACGAAAAAGACCTGAAGGTCACGTGTCCCGACGAGTATCTGTTTGACCCTCCGCGCTTCTACTACCGAAGCACAGGCCCAACCTACCTTCTTTAAAAGAACGGCAGCCTAAAACCCGAAACATCCAATAGTCCAACAGACGCAGCGAGCATCAGCACAAAGTGAAGGGTGAAGAGCCCCAACACAAAATAGTCCCTAGCCCTCATAGGAATGACGTAGTAGCTTGTCTTTTTACCTCTAGGCTTAAACCCTCTAGAGGCCATGGCGTTGCTCATCTCCTCTGTTCTTTTAAGAGAAACGTATATCAAAGGAATGCCTACTCTGACGAATTTCGCAAGACGCGCTATCGGGTTTCCTTTCCTGAAGTTTAGACCTCTGGAGCTTTGTGCGTCTATGATTGTGAAAAGGTCTACTGAGACGACCGCTAAGTTCCTAAGGATAGCTGCTAGGGTGAAGCTGACTACGTACGGCATGCCCCAGCTTCTAAGCCCAATCGCTAGGTCTCGATGCTTCGTCGTGACAAGCAGCAGCGCTGTCACGTAGCTTACTGCGAGAAACTTCAACGCCACAAGAAGCCAAGCCATAAGGTTATGCAACCCAACCACGAGCGGGCCGATGGTTAAGAGCACTGGGCCCGACCTTACGGGCGTGAAGAAACTGTAAAAAATGAAGGAGACGAACAGCATCCATCCAATCACAAACGTGTAAAGCCTTAACGCCTTGACCGGGACCCTCGCTATAGCCACCACAATGATTATCAACGCCAGATTAACTAAAGCTAGGCTGTGGGTTGGGGTGAGCAAAGCAGCGACGCTGAATATGATCACTATGTATAGTTTGACTGCTGGGTGAACTTTGTTAAAAAAAGAGTTGCGGGGGGTGTATAGGATGAGGCCCTTGAGGATGTCGCTTATTACGAAGGCCATCTGTAGTCTTTCCTAGATATACCCCTCGACATATAAGGCTGTTCTCATCAGGTAGTCGGAGAAGACCTTGAACAGAATCGTCGTTATTACCCCTACGACGACCACGTTGCTGAGGAACCAGCCTAGCCACGCAATTGGAAAGACATCCCACGGAAAAACTCCGAAGGCTGCAAGCGAGCCAGTGCCAATCGTTGCACCCACTATCTGTGCAAGCACCACGTTGAACACTATGTGTCCAACCCAGTCTTTTGAGGACTTTAGCCGCGGGTCGAATTTTCCAGCTCTGAAAGCTAGCATGGGGATGAATGCTTGGAAAAAGTCGCCCACAGCTACGGCTGCCGCTATAGGTACGGATGTACCCGTTAGAAGGATGCCTATGAATGGGCCTAACCATCCGCCTGCAACGGCTCCGACGATGCCGAACCATACGCCGAAGCTAACTTGGAAAGCTACTCCCGGGTAGAACGACGAAACGGGTGCCAGAAACGGGAAGACGATGCTTCCGAACGCACCTAGGACAGCTGTGATGGCGGCTGAAACAATGAACAAGGCGACGAGAGTCGTCGGGCTTTTCTTCCTAACTACACGTTCTTCGGTGCCCACAACAATTCGACTAATTGATCGTTTATAAGGTTTTTAACCGCATCGCATCTGTTCTAGAAAAATTTATAGCAAGGCCGTAATCAGCCTTAATTCTAAAAATTAATAACCTGATTATGATATTTTTTGTCGAATGCCTGTAAAAGAAGTAAAAAAACATGTAATGGGTTGTGGCTCTTTTCTTGACGACTTATCAGTTCCTCAAATGCTTCACTGCGTGTTTGTGAGAAGCACATACCCACACGCCAAGATACGCGCTGTAGATTTTTCATCGTTAAACGGAGTTGCATCAGTGTTAACTTGGAGGGAGCTGGAAAAATACGCAAAGCCTCTCAGCCTGATGTATCCTTTCAGAAAATGCAACCGGATGACGTTGAATTTTTTGGCAAAAGATAAAGTCAGGTATCTTGGAGAACCTGTGGTAGCATTAGTATCTGACGACAAATACGAAGCCACCGACTTAGCCGAACT
The DNA here is from genome assembly GCA_025054795.1 of Candidatus Caldarchaeum sp. Lineage (GTDB taxonomy): Archaea > Thermoproteota > Nitrososphaeria_A > Caldarchaeales > Caldarchaeaceae > Caldarchaeum. Next base: position 4,791 of record JANWZU010000018.1, on the reverse strand, counting down.
TATCAATATCGAGTACGAACCTCTACCAACCGTATCCGACTCTGTTAAAGCAGTTGAAACAGATGTACTGCTTTATGACGAATGGGGAAGCAATATATTGGCTGAGTTTTCACAAAGCTTCGGAGACGTTGACAATGCACTTGATTCTTCTGATATTGTTGTAGAGGAAAAATTTCAGGTCAACAGGCAGACAGCCGCACCCATAGAGACAAGAGGATGCCTAGCATACTATGACCGAGGTAGAAGATTTCTCACTGTGTGGGTGCCCAACCAAAACCCCCATTTACATAGAAGCGTGCTATCCCAAGTTCTCGACATTCCCGAAAACAGAATACATGTGGTCGTCCCAGATATGGGCGGAGGTTTCGGACAGAAAGGACATACGTATCCCGAGGATGTAGTTGTTGCCGCCGCCTCAATGATGACTGGGCGGCCTGTGAAGTGGGTTGAAACACGCCGGGAGAATCTCACTTCTTCTGCCCACTCTAGGGAGCAGACTCACTTTTTGAAAATAGGCGCCACGAGAGAAGGAGTCATAACAGCTATGAGAGACGAGGTTTTACTCGACGCTGGAGCAAACCTCCTTTATCCCCACGATTATCTTGAGCTTGCCCATGTCGTCATGGACATGCTGCCGGGCCCATACAAGATTAGAAACTACAGCGTAAACATAAAATGTGTTGTCACGAACAAGTCGCCTTCTGGAGCTTACAGAGGTTTCGGGCATCCTGAAGCAACTTTTGTGAGGGAGAGAGTCTTAGATATTCTAGCCCATGAATGCGGTTTAACACCTGTGGAGATACGTATGCGTAACCTTGTCTCAGCCCGAGACATTCCTTACACAGCTGCTACAGGGTTGGTGTTCGACAGCGGCGACCCGAAGCAAACTTTTTCAAAAACCGTGGAAAAAACCTTAACCGATCCTCTCTACAGTAAAAAAGAATCTGGGTCTTCTACCACTGTAGGCGTTGGTTTCGCTGTAGGGGTTAAGGGCTCGGTTCCAACCATGATGGGTGTTACGCAGAAATGGGGGTCTAGCGAAGCAGCTGCAGTTAAACTAACTCCGGATGGAAAAGTGGTGGTTTATTCAGGAGCTGTGTCAATGGGTACACATCTGGAATCCCTGCTGTCTCAGGTTGCTGCTGCAACGCTTGGGGTCCGCTTAGAAGATGTTGAAGTTATTCTAGGAGATACTGTGAGCACCCCCTTTAGCACAGGTCTATGGGGCAGCAGGGGTGCTGTGATGTGCGGGGGCGCAGTAGCTTCTGCAGCGGAAAAGCTGAAGAACAAAATTCTTAGAATAGCATCACATCTGCTTGAATGCAATGTTAAAGATGTTGAAATAAAAGCCGGAAAGGCCTTTGTCAAAGACAATCCTGAAAAACACCTCACAATAGCCGATATAGCCATGAAGGCCTACAATCAGCCCTACCTGTTTCCACCGGACATTGACGTGGCGCTAGAAACTGTATCTGTCTACGACCCGCCTAACATCTCAAGAAGACCTGACGAGGCTGGGCGGATGAACGCTGTTGCGGCTGTTTCAACAGCTGCTGTAGCTGCGTTTGTAAAACTTGACGTAGAAACCGGCTCGGTTAAACCATTAAAATTGGTTTTTGTGGAGAACGGAGGCAGGTACGTTGACCAGTCAAACGTTGACGACCAGCTGGTGGGAGGCATGGTACAGGCGTTGGGAGGCGCTTTCTTTGAAGAGGCTGCTTACTCGGAAGACGGAACACCGTTGGCCGCTACATTAGCAGACTACCTGCTGCCCACAGCTGCCGAGATACCGGTAATTGAGCTGGAGCATATGCCCAGCCCATCACCATATACTTTCATGGGTCTCAAGGGTGTTGGTGAAACCGGCACAATACCCGTGATGGCTGCTGTGGCTAACGCAGTTCAAGACGCTCTGTGGAAAGCGAAAAGCACTAAAAGAGTACGTGAATCACTTTTGTCGCCCTATAAAATTTGGAGGCTTGTAAAACATGGCTGAAGCCGACGTTATCATTTCCGGAGGGTTAGTTGTCGTAAGTGCCGAAGGCCCTTTCTACTCTCCCGGCTATGTAGCTGTGGAAAGCGGTGAAATAACCGAGGTAGGGCCGGGAAAACCTAAAGGCTTGACAGCTCAGAACAAAATTGAAGCGCAAGACTCGGTGATAATTCCTGGGCTTGTTTCTGCACACGACCATATGTACGGTGTCCTAGCCCACGGAATTCCGGTAAAAGCTAAGCTGAGTGGGTTTTGGGATTTTCTCGACAGGTTTTGGTGGCCCTATGTGGAAAACAGGCTTGACAAAAGTCTCGTAGAGGCCGCTGTTAGGTACGCAGTGGTTGAAAGGCTTAAGACAGGGACAACACTCACCGCCGACATCCTTGAAGCACCAAACGCCATACCCGGGGTCCTCGACGTTGAGGCTGATGTTCTCGAGTCAGCAGGACTCAGAGGTGTTTTATCCTTCGAGGCTACTGAAAGAATAGGACCTGAGAACGGATTGCTGGGTCTTTCAGAGAACAGTGATTTCATCAAAAGGAGAAACAAACGCAACGGGCTTGTGAAAGGCATGCACTGCATTCACACGACTTTCACCTGCTCACCTGAAGTCATCAAAAAATGCAGAGCCGAGGCTGACGAGTCTAAAGCAGGCATACACATCCATTTTGAAGAAGGAAGTTACGAGTCTGAACAGTCTATACGTCGTTACGGAAAACTCCCCGCATTCGTCTACGAGGAGCTCGGCTTTTGGGGTCCCGACGTTATTGCCTCGCAGTGTGTCAAAACGACTTTAGAGGAGCTGGACGTACTCGCCAGACACGGTGTTAGAGTTTCTCACCAGCCTCTTAGCAACGGCGAGGTTGGTGGCGGCATAGCTCCTGTGCCTGAAATGCTCGAAAGAGGTATTACTGTCTGTCTCGGGACAGACGGGTTTGTTGTGGACATGTTCGAGGTTATGCGCAACACATGGCTGATTCACAAGGCTGCTAAGGAGAACGCTAGCGTCATGCCGGCTGAAACGGTTTTCAGGATGGCTACTGAAAACGGAGCTAGAGCCTTGGGAGTCAACGCTGGAAAGCTTGTGAAAGGTTATAAAGCCGACATAACTGTTGTGAAAAACAAATTCCCAACTCCTCTGACCGTTGACAACGTGGTGTCTCAGCTTGTGGTTTACTGTTCAGGAACATGGGTGGACACGGTCGTGGTTGAAGGAAAAGTTGTTGTTGAAAATGGGAAAATTTTAACAGTAAACGAGCAGGAAGCCAAAAAGGATTGTTTTAAAGCGGCTGAGAAATTATGGGCCGGGGTTGCAGATGAAGGGAGAAATTGAAAGATGCGGCCTTTACTTCACATCAGCCACGCCGCTGAAAGATGAACTACTTTACGCAAGGCTTGCAGACCGGTATGGTTTCACGAGCATTTGGCAGGGCGAGTCAAGAACTTCGAGAGACTCTACCGTTTCAATAGCTGCGCTCGCCACCGTGACGAAAAACATCAAGCTTGGAACAGGTGTGCTACACACGTGGACACGAAACGTCGTCACCCTTGCGACAACATTCACTACTTTGGACGAGTTGACTGGAGGTAGGGCATGTCTGGGTATAGGCGTTTTATGGGAGCCGATGGCGTCGAAGATAGGGGTGGAACGTAGAAGGCCTTTGCTGGCTATGCGGGAGTATGTGACTGTTTTGAAGAGGCTTTTTAGAGGCGAAGAGGTGAGTTTTGAAGGCGAGTTTGTCAGAGTGAGAGGAGTTAGGCTTGAGCGGGTGCCTGAAAAAGTTCCGGTTTACGTAGGAGCTACAGGGTTTAAGATGATGGAGCTTGCTGGAGAGATAGCTGACGGAGTGCTTCTAAACTACCTTGTCTCACCTGAATACAACCGAAAAGCACTGCAACACGTCGAGGAAGGAGCCAAGCGTGCTGGAAGAAAACTAGCTGAAATAGACAGACCGCAGCTTCTCGCTGTTTCGTTTTCCAACGACCTCGAGAAAGCTTACTTAAAGGCCCGACTCATGGTGGCGGAGTATTTGGCTATGGAACCGCACATAGCCATCGCTTCAGGAGTCCCCGAAAAAATTACCGAAGAAATAAGAGAGGTGACTGGCGGCTGGCCGACGACTAATGAAAAGCTCTCGATGGCGGTGGATATTGTTCCAGAAAATCTTGCAGCCAAGCTGATGGCGGTGGGCGACCTAGAGTCCTGCAGGAAAAAGATTCTTGAATACGTCGGTTCGGGATGCACAGAGCCTCTGCTGTACCCCGTCACGGATGAGGTGCTTCCGTTAATACATTATTTCAGAATCAAATAGTTTTAAGGAGGTCCAAGTCGCCGCCCACCTTAGCAAGTAATCTTTCCAGCTGCTTGTTAGCCTTTTTTAGAACATCCTCCTCATCCAAAGTTAACACCTGCTTGTTTCTTACAACGAACTTTCCATCAATCATAACGTCCCTCACGTCTTCTCCTGAAGCCGAGTAGATCAAAAGAGAAAGCGGGTTAGAAACTGGCGTCACTGAGGGCCTTTTCAAACTCACTACAACTATGTCGGCTTTTTTCCCCGGTTCGAGGCTTCCGAGCATGTTTAGCTTACCCATGGCACGGGCCCCGTTCCGTGTGGCCATCTCCAAAACATCCCAGGCAGACAACGCACTTGGGTCGAGTGTTCTAACTTTCTGGAGCAAGGCCGCAGCCTTCATCTCTCTTATCATGTCGTAGGCGTCGTTGCTGGGTCCACCGTCGCATCCCAGCCCTACGTTAACTCCTAGACGAAGCATGTCAGATACGGGGGCTATTCCGG
>JANWZU010000176.1 GCA_025054795.1 Candidatus Caldarchaeum sp. | reverse complement strand
GTCAAGCCCACTAGGATGTTGGACAAGGCTAGGGAGAGTCCAAGAAAGGCTTGAGCCTCTGCGCTGAACTGCAGCATTGGGCTGAGTATGATTAGCGCAGCCGAGCCTGCCTGCGGAGCGGTAAAGATAAAGTGGAGCAGTGTTGACGGCGACTGCCAGAAATCTCTTCCTTCACATTGTCCGAAAAGGAGGCCGCTGTAGCCGGCGGCTGCAGCAGCCGCCAACATGGTTGGAACTGTTAGAAGCTCGTTTTTCGTGAACATCCATAGAATTGTTAGGAGCCCGAAGGCCGATATTATGAAGGTGCCTCTCGTCAGCCACGATGATAGGTTGGCTTTAACGATTACGTAGTGGAATCTGAATGGTTGCTTAAGGTCTGCCACTAGGAGAACACCTGTTGCGGCGAGGAAGAGCAGGGAGAGTGATGGGACTAAGCTGTGTGTCTGCGGCGGTAGCGTGGGGAAGATGAGCGTGAGTAGTGAAAGTATGAACATGAGGCCCGCTGCGATAGCTTTGGTGAATATGTAGGCGGAGATTTTATTCCCCCACGGTTTCGGGTGCTGAACGTCGTAGACGGTCTCCGCTTCGGTGGCAAGCGTTTCAGAGCCTTCTCCTCCGTCGGCTCTGTCGGACCACATGTATGTCTGCTGCCTACGATGGGCTGTAGGTGTGAGGGCGTGCTGGTCTGCTCCGATGTAGTAGAGCTTTGGTTTCGTCCCCTGCTCCGGCTTCCTCGCAATCGCTGGTTTATCCCCCAGAGCCTTTGCGACAGGGCTTAGGCCGTCGTCCAAATCACCCCAGATTATGGCGCCCGTCGGGCAGACGATGACGCACGCAGGCTCCAACCCCTGCTCAACCCTATGGGCGCAGAAATGACACTTAGCCGCAGTCTCAGTTTCAGGGTCTATGTAAAGTGCGTCGTAGGGACAGGCCTGCATGCATGCCTTGCATCCAATACATCTATCGTTATCGAAGTCAACTATACCGTCCTTCCTGAGGTATAGGGCGGAGGTGGGGCAGATATGTACGCATGGAGGGTTGTCGCAGTGGTTGCATCTCAGAACCGTGTAGAACCTTCTTGTGTTCGGAAACTCTCCACGCTCGATGTATTTCACCCAAGTTCTGTAAACGCCCAACGGGACGTGGTTCTCCATCTTGCAGGCGACTGTGCATGCGTGGCATCCGATGCAGCGTGTCTGGTCTATTACGAAGGCGTAGCGTGTCATCTCATCCCAGCTAGCTTCTCAAGCATTTTGAGCCCTATCCGAGCGCCTACGAACATGCCGGCGGCGTACAGCCATCCTTCAGGCCTCAGCGTTGCGACTGATGCCCAGAAGCCGGAGACGTTGCAGCCCACGGCAATCCAGACAGAAACCCCCATGGCAACTCCAGCTAGGAAACCCACCGCATAGTCGATGGGTCGGCCGCCTGCGAAGCATGCGAAAGTTTTGGAGCTGGTGCTGGCGACTACGGCTCCAGCCGCAAAAGCCATGACCAGAAGCAGTGTGGGGTCGTTGTACGGCTCCCGCAGCCCGAAACGAGCGACCCACGGGTTTTCTTGGGACGGCAGGATTGGTGAAGTGAGCCACAGGACGGCTCGGGCTAGGGGAACCTGTATCGTCAAGGAGGCGTAGAGCGCAAACTGAGCTGTGAAGACGATGGCCATCACAGCTCCTCCAAGCCAAGCCGGCCAGTAGCTCTCCTTCAGCAGACGGGCCAACGTGGCGGGAGCTGAAACCAACGAGCTTAAAGGCTGTGCGGACCCGCTTCTGCCCCTGAACCTTAACGTGATTCCCGGGCTGAGAACTAACAGGAGTGGAGTAATCAGCGCTAGGTTTAGGGCCAGCGAAAGCTCGGGCCCTACTATGGCAAACGGGCTTATCCCACGTCCCATGTCTACGAACGGCTCAACATACCTCCACACGAAACCCGCTCCTATGAGGTTCCCAACAAGAAGGCCTATGAGCGTGAAGAGAGATTTAGCCTGTCCGCCGCCAAACCTGAACAAAGTCCCCGTCATGCATCCGCCGGCGAAGGGCATCGTCATGCCGAAGAGGATTGAGCCGATGAGTATGTGGGGTCCGACAGGCATTGAGGGCGGGGTGTTTAGGCCTGTTTTTATGACTGCATAGGATGCGAGGCTGGCTATCAGCAGGCTGATTAGTATTCCTCTGAAGAGCTCCGTGTTGCCGTACATCGCTGTGGCGAAGCACAGCCTCGAGCGGTATATTGCGTAGCCGTACAGCAGGCCGAAAAGCATGAAAAGTGCGTGCTGGACGTATCCTCCAACCATGTAGATGGACGATGCGGCCAGTATGAGGATTAGTGCGGAGAATCCGCTGAAGAGCTGAGGCTTTTCGGAGCTATTTCCCGACGACAACCACTTCACCCTTCATCCATGGATGCGCTGCGCAGACGTAGCGGTAAACTCCCGGAGCAGAGAAGGTGAATTGGAAGCTCTCGCCCGGTGGGAACAACGGGGACACGAAACCCGCTATACATTGCGGCGTGTTCCTGAAGCATTCCTCATGAGCCACGTCGTGGCTTATCTTCTCCGTCTCCATGTTAACCCACCGCACGGTGTTGTTTACTCCTAGCATCACCTTTATGGTCGGCGGGTCGAAGGTCGGGTTCGTTCCCTCGACGAAGGAGCCGGGCCTTATCGTGACGACAACCGTCGCCACGGTCTTCGTTTCCGTTTTCGTAGCCGGCGGCTTGGTTGCTCGGCCTCCCTCATGCTTGACAAGTGTTTGGACGTGCATGAAGCCTGCTGCAACCGAGGCCGCTACGATTATCACTGAGGCTACGACAAGCAACCGGCCGTAGTCCATTTTTCAAACCTCTTGCCTATGTTTGACTGTTGTTTCACCCGCACGTTCCGACGTAGAGCAGCATCTCAGGCGTGGCTATAACCTTCATCTTAAGCGACGCAGGCGCACCGCCGGTCTGCACCAGCAGGTAAACGTCGCCGAAATCTTCGGAGACGAGTGTCATGCTTCCCGTGCCCTGTATGCATCTGCTTCTAACGCACAGAGTTTCCAAGCCTTTGCCGCCCTTCTGGTAGGCCAAGTACTCGGCTGAGGTTAGAACCATCGTTCTCTCAGCTCCCTGAACCTCTATCTCCAGAGAGGTCCCCATGACGAACTGGTAAACCGGTATCACGTAAACACTGCCGGCTGGAAATTTGGCCTCAAGCGAGTTTCTCAAAACGTTCTCACCTCTCCTCATCCGGCCGACGGCATCCTCCACGGTCCCCGGCTTGATGAGCAGCTTGACCTCGCCGTCGCTCAACTGCTTTATTACCAGTTTGTATTCGCCGCCTGTGTTGGTGGGAAGAGCAAGGCTGAGGTCCGATAGCATGGTGAACGAGGTTGCCGAGGAAGGTGGTTCGCCTTTCTCGAGGAATACTTTGTAGTGTTTGGCTTCCATGACGTAGAGGTTGCTGAGGCCTGTTGTCTTGAATTCTACGACGTATCTGTCTCCCGGCTTGAAGCTTAGGTCGATGACGTGCAGGTCGCCTTGCTTCAGCACTTTTTGGTATACCGCTGCGTCCGACTGGACGGGGTTGTAGTAGGTCTGGAAGAGAGCGAATACTAGGGGTATTAAGCCGAATAAAACGGGGGAGATTCTGCCTATCAACTGTGCTCAGCCGTATAGGGAGAGGAGCAGCGCCTTCTCCCACTCCTGTCTCCTGCCAAAGTTGTCGGCAGTCGGCGGCCCCACCCTCGGGAACCCAGTCCGGGGCCTGCCTTCAGCATCCCACTCAACCTCTATGACCGAAAGCTCCCTCTTGTTGACGTAGCTCCAGCAGATGTTGTAGACTGAGACTGTTTCAGGCGGCTTTACTCCAAGCCTGTCAGCCATCATCTCGGCGAGCCTCCTGCCCGACCTCTGAGCCACGTACATAGACTTCGTGTAGGGCGAGGCAACGGCGTCTCCTATTCCGTAGATGTCGTCGTACCTCCTGCTCCTGAAGTTTGTGACGTCTACGTCCATGTACCTTGCGCCCAGCCC
>JANWZU010000095.1 GCA_025054795.1 Candidatus Caldarchaeum sp. | reverse complement strand
TACTACCCATCTGTCGACGTAGACGAGGTGACGGCTTTAGCCATGCTGATGACTTGGAAATGCGCTGTGGCTGACCTGCCGTACGGAGGTGCGAAGGGAGGTGTGGCGTGCAACCCGAAGGAGCTTTCGACAGCTGAGCTGGAGAGGATAACGAGAAGGTACACAGCCATGATATATGAGGTAATCGGTCCGTACATCGACATACCGGGGCCAGATGTCTACACAGACGCTCAGACCATGGCTTGGATGGTTGACACCTACAGCATGATGCGAGGTGTTCTGACTCCGGAGGTTGCTACGGGTAAGCCTGTGAGCCTTTACGGAAGCCTAGGCAGGAACGAAGCCACCGCAAGAGGAGTTGTCATAACCACGAGAGAGCTGGCTAAGACTCTCAACAAGCCGCTGAAAGACGCACGCATAGCCGTTCAAGGCTTCGGCAACGTGGGCTACAACGCGGCCAAAATACTGTACGACGAGTACGGCGCACGCATAGTCGCCGTAAGCGACTCGAAGGGCGGAATTTACAGCAGGAAAGGGTTCAACCCCCATGCCGTGCTAGAGCACAAGAACAGGACAGGCTCTGTGGTTGGTTTCGACGACTCGGAGCAGATAACCAACGAGCAGGTTTTGACGACTCCCTGCGACTTCCTGATTCCAGCCGCTTTGGAAAACCAGATAACGAAGAAAATCGCCGAGAAGGTTGACGCCGTGGCTGTGGTGGAGGGGGCCAACGGCCCCACAACCGCTGAAGGGGACAAGGTGCTGAACGAACGCAAAATACTCGTGGTCCCCGACATACTTGCTAATGCGGGCGGAGTCACCGTGAGCTATCTTGAATGGGTTCAGAACCTAAAGAGGGAGAGCTGGAGCCTTGAGGAAGTCAACTCCAAGATGGAGGCTAAGATTGTCAAGGGCTTCAACGAAGTTCTGCAGATGTCGAGGAAGCACGAGGTTGCGATGAGGCAAGGAGCTATGATCCTAGCCGTGGCCAAGGTGGCAGAAGCTATAAACTATCTCGGCATCTGGCCTTAACCGGCGATGGAGCCGTTCAACACTCTGTTGGCTGCGTCAACGCTGCTGTACACCTCCTACTTAGATGTCAGGACACGTGAAGTAGACGACGTGGTCTGGGTCGTGGCTGCTTCCCTAGGTCTGGTTCTAAACGCCTTCAGCGTTTACAGCGGTGGTTTGGGAGAGCTGCTGAGGTATGGCTTCGCCGTAGCTGTTTCCGGTGCCGTTGCCTTCGCTCTCTACTTTGGGGGCCTGTATGGAGGAGCTGACGCAAAAGCCCTTCTCACTATTGCGGTCATCCAGCCGTACGTCTACACATGGCCCACCATACACGGCATCAACGCCCTCACCACGTTAACAAACGGAATGCTCCTTTCAGCCTCGCTTCCGCTTTCTTTCGCAGCCTACAACCTATTCCGTCTTATTAGAGGGGAGAAAATCTTCAAGGGCTTCGAGTCTGAGAGGAAGATTAGGAAGCTGGCCGCGTGCTTCATAGGCGTGCGTGTCTCAAAATCAGCTGGAAAACCTTTCTGGAGTCCTGTGGAGAAGACTGAGAACGGTGTGAGAAAGTTTGACTTCAACATCTCTATTGACGACATAGAGATGGTGAAGGGGAACGACATGTGGATTACTCCGGGCATTCCTCTGCTGGTTTTTTTCACAGCGGGGTATTTCATCAACCTTCTGGCAGGAGATTTGATGGGATGGGTTTTGTTCTCTCTAACTAGGTAGGAAAAGACTGGAAGAACACGATTAGACCCCACTCGAGCACAGCCGCAAGAGCGAGCAAACCACCCACGACAGCCACGACGTACGGAACAACCCTTACCTCCTGCCTGAAACGCTTCTTAACCGCAGCGGATGTGAGGAAAAAGCTTTCAGACACGGCGAACCCGTAGGCAAGCATCTCCACAAAGCCGTAGAAAGTCAGGAAAGGTATGAGAAGGGACAACGCCGCAGGTATGTTTGACGCAGTCGATATCGCTGAGATGACGAGCCCCGTGTTATAAACTATGAATGCAGCCAGCGCCATGCCGGCGGCGGGAATTATCATGAGGAGCGATGCGACAAAGTTGTTCAGGAAGATGCCCAGCGGGCTGGCCGTGAGGCCGGCGACGAGCTCCTCAAACCCCTCAACCATTCTCGCAGCGTCTGAGGCTGGGACGGGTGTCAAAGCTCCTGCAGCCAGCAAGACGATTAAAGCCACGGTTGCGGCCAACGCAGCCAAGAACCTCGAAACGGCAAACGGTGAGAGCTTAAACATGTTGGACAGCCATCTGCGGCTCCCGAGCTATATGAGTTTATGTAGGTTTAACGGTGGCGGCGGCCCCCTGGGGTGGCGAGGGCCCGGCGCCATGCCTCCGGGCTGCCTGAGTTCTCGAACACGCTTTTGGATGGGCTGCGTCGCTGCGTCTTAGTGCTGCTCCCTCCCGGGCCTGACACGGTTCGACGCATTAGGAGGTTTGGGGTCCTCCTACGAGAACCTCGCCCTCCTGCGGCGCCCCCATCCGGCGTATTCTCATCGCCTCCGTGCAGCTCGGCTGGCAGGCCGGCCGCAGGCGCCCCCACGGGTTGTCCGGCCCCCGCATGTAGCCCGTCTCGGGTTGAGGGAAGGGCTAGCTCCCCGGCCTTTCCCGCCGCCACCAACACTATCAGGGGATTGAGTGTTTTTAAGGTTTCAACGCATGTTCATCTATGTGGGCAGGGTTTACGTCGGCTGCTGCGGCTGGAGCGTCAAGGGCGGCAAAGCTGCTTACTTCAGCAAGTTCCCGGCCGTGGAGGTTCAGGAGACCTTCTACAGGCTTCCGAGAGTTGAGACCGTCAAGAGATGGAGAGAGCAGGCGCCGGACGAGTTTGTCTTCTGCATGAAGGCTTGGCAAGCTGTCTCACATCCAACCACCAGCCCCACTTGGAGAAGAGCAGGAGTCGACCCACGCCAACTCAAAAACAAGTACGGCTTTCTCAGGCCGGTCGAGGAAAACTTCGAAGCGTGGGACAAGTCCGCTGAAGTCGCCAAAGCGCTCCGGGCTAGGGTCGTCGTGGTCCAGACACCGGCCAGCATGCCTGCCGACGACACGGCTTTCAAAGATGCTAAGCAGTTTTTCGAATACGCTGCGGGCTCGGGCTTCTTGGTTGGCTGGGAGCCGAGGGGAAGGGTTGCAGCGAGGATGGATAAAGTCTATGAGGTCTGCAGCAGCACAGGCGTTATTCACATCACAGACCTACTACGCTCAAAACCAGCCACGGCATCTCGGCTTGTCTACACACGGCTGCATGGGCTGGGTGGGAGGGAGGTAAACTACTCCTACAGATATTCTGACGAAGACCTTCAGCGGCTGTTTGAAGCGGTCGGGGAGTTGGATGCGGACGAGGCTTTCGTGATGTTCAACAACATCTCTATGGCGGACGACGCCGAGAGGTTCGCACAGCTGCTGAAAAGCTAGACCGGAAGCACCAACCGCCCCTCATACTTCCCAAAACCTTCTTTCATCATCTTTGACGCTATGCTCTCAGCAACCCTGCATGGCAGCGACCCGCTCATAGCCTTGACGTAGCCGTCGCTGTCGCAGACAACCAGCACACAAAAATTCTCGTCCTTCCTAACAACCGCCACGAGGCTTTCCTCACCGACCGGCATCCAACCATCACTCCCCTCCTTCACAATCATCGCCGCAACGGCATATCCGGTGTAATTGGCGAGGAGGCTCTGAGCCCTAGCGGCAACCACCTCACCACGCCTAACAGCCTCGAAATACTGCATGCAACAATGCTTGCTGTTAAGCGATATAAACGCTTATGTGCAGCCAAACCTTTAGGGAAAAGCATGATCATCAGAGTCTGGGTTTGCCGGCTGAAGGAAGGTCTTGAAAAAGCTTTCGAACAGTTTGCCTTCAACGAAGCTTTGCCGATTCTCAGAAAAACCGAAGGATGCGTCGACGCCTATGTCGGAATAGATTCAACCTCGGACCAGTCGACTGCCGTGGTTGTTTCCATCTGGAGAGATTTAGACGCCATCAAGTCGTTCACGGGTGGAAATTGGAGGGAGCCGTACGTCCACCCCTTGGAGGCCCCGCTTCTAGCCGAAAAACCCCGAGTCAGCCATTTCAACGTGGTCGGCAAACTATGAGGGTATTTACCGGAGGCTCTCTCGGGAATGCCTGAAGAACGGCTTTAGAAAAGCATTTAAAGCCTATTTTCAGATGCATATTGAACGGACATGGGTAAAGAAATGCTTGTTGTGGAGTCAAGGGTCAGGGAAGCCCTACCCGAGGGAATAAGGCTGAGCTCCGACGCACTCGAGGGACTGGACGCCGCCGTAAGAGAGCTGATCTCGAAAGCCGTCAAAAGATGTCAAGCGAACGGTAGGAAGACGCTGGTCAAGGAGGACTTCTGAAAAAAAGGTAGTGTAGGGCTTAAACTATTTTTTAGAAACCTGAACCTCCAAGGGCTTAAACCTAGGCCTGAGCCTCTCGATTATCTGCGGAAGAGTAGTGTACTCCATCTCCTCGTGCCCGAGCCTAGCAGGCTCGAACTCTCCCATGCTCCGCAGCGTCAACGCAATCTCAGCAGCCTTAGCTCTGACAACGTCCCAGAACGGGTCCTCGAACAAGTCCGACGGCTCGACTCCGTCGACTCCGACCAGCTTACCGTTGGAGACCTGCCAGCCCATGGCTATGACACGTGGAGGACCGTCAAAGTATGAGACTACGTTCTGTCCACGGCGGAAGGAGACAGGCGTTAGAGGACCTCTGTGGGATCCTCTCATCCATCCCGAGACGATGGGGGGTTGGGCGAAAGCGCTCAAAACCTCGCCTACAGCTGGAAACCCTGCCTGAGCTCTTACAACCATCACAGGGTCGTCCTTGCCCACATAACGTCCTGCTATCAAGCTCAGCCGGGTAGTGCTGGCCGCTGCAGCGGGCTCGTTGTCCGAAGCCCTGTAAACCTTGGAAACAGCGTACCGGCCCACGGTTCCTATCAGAGCAATCAAATCATACATCTCCTCAGGTGTCTTCAAAACCACAGACCAAGACTCAACAAGGTCAAGCACGTCGAACTTGAAGCCGTCGTGAAGAGTCGGGTCTATCACCAAGCCGGCGGTGTTGTCGGGTGATGCGAAGATTCTGTAGAGCGGCAGGTTCCAGGCGCCGGGCTCTGTCTTGTCGGCTGCGAAGACTATTATCGGGTCTGACCTCCTTTCCTCGAACTCGAGCTCCGCCACTCCGGGCCCGAGTCCTTTGACGTTTCCGCTGAAGGCGTCGGAGAGAAGGTCTTGGCCTGCTCCGTAGAGCTTCAGAGGCTTCGCAACTTTCTCGGTTATGTCTTTGAAGATGCTCCACGCAAGTCCGTGAACCTCGGGGTTGTCCTCTCCTCTGAAATGGCTCATCACAAGGATGATGTCGTCTCCGCAGTGAGTCGCATAGCCTGTGTTGATTAGGCCAGACTCCTCAGCAGCCTTCAGCTTGGCCGCAGCGGCCTCAAGCATCTTTGAATGAGGTTTATGATGCCCTGCTACGCTTCCAACGTCCGCCTTTATAACCGAAACAGTTGTCCTCATAATGTTCACGCTACCTGCTACGAGCTCGGTAAAAGGTCTTACGCATCCTAAAAACCTTGTAAGCCGTGTATCCGAGCAGTAGAGACATTAAAATTGCTGAGACACGCAGCGAGGCCAGCGCTTCAGCGTTGTCCAAAACCAGAATAGTCAAAACTGCGTCTTTCGAATGGACGTAGAGGGTTGGGGCGAAGCTCTTCGGCTCCAACGCCCTTATCACATACTTTTCCGAGGGAATTAGGAACACTCTCTCGCCATCTTCTCTGAACGTCATGTTGTTGATCTCAACTGTTCTAGGGCCTCTGTGAACGGTTCCGTTGGGATAAACAAGCCGTAGAACGAGGGCGTAGAGGTCTACATCGAGGGTTCTGGACACTCCCGGCCTGAATTCGAACTCTTTAAACTCCGACACATAGCCGTCGAAGACTAATGTGAAGTCAGAAACTCTTATTGGCTCTATGTATGTGCCGTTGATGTAGTCGGTTATGTCTAGGGTGCTGTGGAAAGCCAGTAGAGTTGTGTCTCCTACTCTGCTGCTGCTTGAGTTGTCGAGGACAAGCCTGTATCTGTCGATTCGCTGGCTGTGTGTTCTGTCGTAGACGTTGAAAACCATCAGCGGCAGCCTTATGTTCAGAAACCAGATGGAGCCAAGCTCATCGCCTACAACAAGCGTGAAGTTCCTCGACATGGCTTCATGGAAATCGACTCTCAGCGTTCTCGAAAGACGGTTTAAGCCTCGAAAGCTTTCGGGAACAACAGTTATCTCCTTTTCGTAGACAAGCCTGTTCTCACCCAGCGTCACAAGCCTTACTATGTACTGCCCATAGCTGATGGGCTTTAGTCCCAGAGGTCCCGAAGCACCTTTGCCGGGCAGGGCCACGGTGAAAACACCTCCTCTGTTTTGAACAACCTGAGACATGACAAGCTGGTCTAGCTCAACCTGATAGGGCACTTCGTTCAGCCTACCAGCATATCTTACACGGTCTGCTTTCCTCAGCAGGTCGAACCTCAGTAGCTGAAGGTTTAGACCATCAACCCTTATCCGCATCGTTGAACCCGGGGTGTAGACATCTTCGCCCGGCGTTCCTGTGAACAGGGCGAAGGCCTGCGGGCCTGTCGCTGTTGTGGCGACAACAGTGGTGTTCTCCAGCCAGACGAGAAGAGACACCGTCGGCTTGATAAGCGGAGGCTCCACCACAACCATGAGGGTTGTTCCTTCGTCTGTAGCGATGAACCATTCACCAACGTCGTTGGCTGAAAATTTTCTCAGGACCGTGACTACCCCATCCCCGATGAACACTTCCCTTGCTTCACCTTGAGGGGATATGATGTTCAAGGTTCCGTCTCTTCCAAGCAAGCGCACCACAAGCGTCTCGCCAACCCTGGCCGTGAGTACTCCGCCGTCTAGAATCGGAAGCAGCTGCTCGCCCAATCCAACAAGCCAGAAACTCACTGGAGCTTGGTTGACGTAGAGCATGCCGGTCAGCAGTAAAGTGGTTAGAAGTAGTTGGCTAAGCATCCTTACCACGGAGCGATACAGCTGTCAAGAAAGCCAAGACCACGATGGTCGTCAGGATAGCTAGCGACACCATGGATGGAAGGAAAAAAGCAACCAAAGTGCTAACCGTCAGCGAGGCCACAGACATAATCAAGGCGTTGAGAAAAACAGGCTTAATCTTCAAGCTGAGGCCGGGCCTCCTTGAGGCCATCGTGATTATCAAGGCAAGCGTAGCTAGAGCTGTCAGGGAGGCGATCAAGTTTGTGGGAGGCGTCTCCGGCGGGACGAAGTTCACTCTCTCCTGAGTTATGAAGCTGGTGATGTTTCTCACTAGGTGGATGAAGAGTGTTTCAGGCTGAGCCGACTTTCCCTCCACTCCGTAGATAAGTAGCGAGGTTGTGTATGCGGTGAAGTATCCTGACAGTAGTCCTGAAGCGCTTCGGCTGGAGTAGGTGGATATTGTCAGAACAAGAGGGGAGGCAAGTATGTATCCGGCGGCTAGGCCTAGGAACGGTGCGGCTTGTCCTGTCAAAAGAAGGCCGACGGTGTAGATGGCCGGTATGTATACGAGTCCGACGGCAGCCCATTTAACCCTCTCCGTAGAAGATATCAGAAGAAGCGAGACCATCCCCACAACGACGTAGTAGTTGGAGAAGTCGAACTCGGCCAGCGCCATCAGAGATATCGCCACAGGAGGAGAAAGCGCAGCTATGCGTAGAGCTTTTGCCATCATGGCACAGCCCTCAGCATTCTGTGTAGATACGCTAGATACTGGGGGAGCTCGGTATGACGCACAACGGAGACGAATTCAGCCTGCTTCTTAACCTTCTTTATCCTCAGCATCTCCAGCTCATTCAGCAAACGCATCACCTCACTGCCATCGCTCAGAACTGGAATTATCGTGAAAAGCACGCCCTTCCTCCGCCTGACATCGTTCTCAACCAGCCTAAGCTCATGCCCATCGACGGACGACAAACGGCCCACAAGGAAGACGGCGTCGAACCAGCTCAACTCCTCCACCTCCTTCTTCAAGTCAAAGCCTAGTCCGGGCTTCAGCTTCGTCAAGAAAGTGTTCAACCCCTCGAAGTCGACCGTGTTGTAGGCGTAGAAAGTGGCCGGCTCAGCGGCTCCTAATGCCTTGACTGCGACGGCGTCGCCTTTCTGGAGCAATGCCAGAGCTGTCGAGGCTACTGAGGATATGGTTGTGTCCATCAAGCTGGGTTTCCCAACCATGTTCGAGACCGTACAGTCGATGAGAAAGACAACCCTAAGCCTGTTGAGCTTGTCGTACTTCCTAACATAGATCTGGCCGTCTTCTCTGGCTGTTCTTCTCCACTCTATGTTCTTGAGAGGCTGGCCTTCCTCGTATTCGGTGATTTCACGGAAGACATCGTCCGCTCCGAACTTAACTGAGAAACCCGAGCCGGAGATGGAGAGTGCCTGGGCCCTCCTGACGCTGTCCATAAGCCGAGGTTTCTCCACGAGCCGTGGCCTAACCAAAAGCCTAGCCTCCCGCTCAAGAGTTATGTATTTGCAGCAAAGCCCGAAGTCGTCGGACACCTTCACAACCAAAGGCCCTAAGCTGTAGACTCCTCTCCTGTCCGCCTCAACCACGTACTGGAGCTCCGCCTCCTCACCGTGCTTGACATGTTTCTCAACCACGACGTTGCCTTCGACTAAAGTCAAACCCTCAAACCCGTCCACCACAACCAGCTCTAGGTCCCGGCCAGCCTTGTTGACCACTACAACCTTGACGGCTACTCGTTCACCAGGCTTCGGGTCTTGGTTGCTCACTGTACGGGTGAACGTAAAGTCCTTGGGCTTCAACGATCTAAGCTCCCTCGAAGCCATCAAAATGTACATGAAGCTGAAGACCGCTGCAGCGAACATGGACAGAGTCAACGGATGGTATATGACGATTGTTGAGGTGAGAGCGGATAGTAGGAAAGATGTGAGCGCTAGTGCGTAGCCCTCACGGGTGAGCATCAGAGAGGCACCTCGACGCTGTTCAGGTACTCGTTCAAAGTTTTTGAAATAAAGTTGTAATCTGGAGACTTGGACAAGCCCGAATACTCTGGCTTAGGCTGGATGCGGTGGTTTAGAACTCTGAAAAACACCTTCTTGACATCGTCGGGGATTACATACATTCTTCCGTTGAGGGCGGCGTAGGCTTTGGCGGCGTAGAGGAGAGCGATTTCTGCTCTTGTGCTGGCTCCTAAAACAAGACGGTTGTCTCTACGGCTTGCGGAAACGACCTCAACTATGTAATTTATTACATCATTCACTAAAGCGACGTTCCGAACCTCCTCCATCGCAGCTTTTATCGTCTGAATGTCCACAGCCGGTGAGATTGGAATATCCTCGCCCAAAACGTTCTTCATAGCAAGTATCTGCCGCTCTTCCTCCGCCGTAGGATATGGAACAATAACTCTCATCATGAACCTGTCGACCTCGGCCTCGGGCAGGGGAAAAGTTCCCTCCAGCTCGATTGGGTTCTGAGTAGCGACCACGAGAAACGGGTCTGGCAAGTTATGCGTGACCCCTTCTACGGTCACCTGCCTTTCCTGCATGGCTTCAAGCAGAGCCGACTGACTCCTTGGGGGTGCTCGGTTTATCTCATCTATTAGCACTATGTTTGCGAAGATGGGGCCGGGCCTGAACTCAAGCTCACCCGACCTTCTGTTGAACACAAGCCCGCCGATGATGTCCGATGGAAGAATGTCGGATGTGAACTGTATTCTTTTGAACTTAAGCCCAAGAGACATGGCGAAAGACTTAGCCAGCAGGGTTTTGGCAAGCCCCGGAATCCCCTCCATTATGACGTGACCCCCCGTCAGAAAAGCTATCAGCAGAGACTCTATGGCCTCGCCCATGCCTACTATGACTTTCCCCACCTCCTGCCTGACGTTTTTCGCTAATGCCGCCGCAACAGTGTTTTCAGACACCTCTCCTCACCTGCGACTCAAGCCTCTTCAGAAGCATTTTTTCCTCAACTGTGCCAGACTTTTTTAAAAGCTGTCTGACTGTTCTCAGAAGCTCTTTTTGTCTTTTCTGCTCCATCAAGCTGTAGAGCAGGGCGTAGTCGTCGAGGCCTTTGATGTTAAAGCTAGGCGGTTTTGTCTTCTTGCTTCTCTCACGCGGTGTGAGCAAAATAGCCAGTGTGCCTGCGGCTGCAAGAGCTACGATGACTGAGACCGTTGAATCAAGCATTTCTATCAGCCAATTCCGCCAGCTTTGCTAGGCTTATGCGGCAGACTTCAATCTCATCGTCGCTTGGATGCCTGAGCCCGAAGCGGACAGGTTCATATATTCTGTAAATTTCGGAAAGGGCTTGTTCAAGGGGTTTCGGCAGCTTGCCGCTTTCCAACACTTCCCTCGGCGTTAAAAACCTCGGGTCAATTCCCACAGTGTCGACGACTTTCCTGAAGCAGCGTTTGAAAGCCTCCAGAACAGCCTTAGGTTTTTCACCCTGCTCAACAAGCCGTTCGAAAAGCATCATTTCCTCGCTGAAGTCGGGGCCTTTCCTAACGTTCTCAGCACGAACAGAAGAACGTTGCATAGAGTATCTAATCAAAACAAGCCCGATCACCGCTGCTGTTAGGAACAGGTTGATGACAAGCCAGAAGGAAACTTCATACAGGAAGGAAGCCATCCTAACTCATCCTCAGAAGCGTGTTCACAACCCTGAACGCAGGAACGTAGCTCCT
>JANWZU010000073.1 GCA_025054795.1 Candidatus Caldarchaeum sp. | reverse complement strand
TTGACGGTATTGGAGGGATGTCATGCAGCGGCCTATCGTGTAGCGTGCTGCGTCCTGAACGGGCACTCTGACTGTGCGAGCCGTCTCCAGAACCCCATCAAGCCCGGTTTCGGCGTAGAGCATCGAGTTTTCTGCGTCTATGTGCAGGCGGCCGTTGAGCCTCTGCCCCCCGAACCTGTGGTAGACTCTGCCGTAGCTGAAGTAAGAAAAACCTCTCGAACGTGTTGCGTAATCCTTTTCCCGGCCGAGACGTAGCTGGAGGCTGTTTGCCTCAGCTCTTTCACGCAGATACTTGATTAGGAAGTCGTCGCCTCCTCTGGTTATCAGCACGTCAACGTTCAAGTCGTCTAGAATAGACTGTAGCTGCTGCAGAACCGTCTCTTCACATCCTTCGAGAACAACCTCCTCCCCGTCCAAGTTTATCCTCAGACGTCTCAGCCTGTCGGAGAACCTCGGCAAGGGCCCTGCGGAGCAGACCTCCGCTTCCAGCCTAGCGACTCTGAGAAAGGAGGTGCTGTAGAGGGTTGTGTCGACCTCTTCGCCCGGCTCCGGACGGCCGTTCGAGATTCTCACAAGAGCCGTTGGAGCTAGCTTGTACTCGTAGAGAAACTCCTGAAGCAGGGGGATGTCTACGTTGTAGGCTCTAACTCCCAGATGACTCCATCTCTCCTCCACGACGTCAGCCAGCCGCCTCTTCTCAGCAGGCGGAGCCAGAACCTCCAGCACCTCTGCCAAGCCAACGCCTAGGATTCTTTTCTCGACAAACCTAACCTCGTAAACATCGGCCAGCGTCTTCTCGACCGACTGGAGAACATGCTGAGGCCCAGCTAGGTATAGCCTCGACCTCCAGCCCACAGACATCTTCACCACATCTTTCTCTCTCCTCAGCCACAGACAGACACCGCATTCATCCAGACGAACGTCAAGGAGCTGGCCTTCCACAGAAATTCGAACAGAGACCTGAATATATCGTGATAGAGAAGGCTGAAAATGAAGTCTCCCGGGCCCGGTGGGACTTGAACCCACGACCTTCGGCTCCGGAGGCCGACGCCCTGTCCATTCTAGGCCACGGGCCCTCAGTAAACAGCTCACCGCCTCTCTAAAGGTTTTATTAACGACTGGGAGCTTAAACTCCATGATTTCCGAGCTTGACGACCTGATGGCTAAATCCGGATACGATGCTTTGCTGGTCCTAGGCGAGTCCACATACTCTTCAGCCGAGCTATACTACCTTGTGAGGGCGCCGGTTCCACGCGGCGGTGTCTACTTGAAGAAGCGTGGGTCTGAGCCTCAGCTGGTTGTAAGCACGCTGGACGCTGCATGCGCCCGCAAGGGAATCGTTTCGGACGTCAAAACCTACTCAGACTACGGTCTCGGACAGCTTCAGCGGAGGCTCGGGCCCGGCAGGGCCTACGCTGAATTGATTGCGACGGTGCTGAAAAGGGCAGGCGTCTCCGGGCAGGTCGCTGTGGCCGGGAAGACAGACGCCTTGACTACGGCTTACTTGGTTGACTTCCTCAGACGCAGAGGCTTCAGAGTAGCGGGAATGCCCAGGCCCTCTTTCCTAGACCTCTGCAGAAGAAAGAAGGAGAGATGGGAAGCGGAAGCAGTTGTTGAGGCGGGGCGGAGGACAGTCAAGGTGGTTGAGAAGCTCGAGAAGATTTTGGAGTATTCAGACGTCAGGCAGGGCCGGATAACCTACGAGGGAAAGCCGTTGACGACTGGTTTCCTGAGAAGAAGCGTGATGGCTTGGTGCGGCGAAGAGGGTCTGACGCTGCCTGAAGGGCTTATTTTAGCTTCGGGCCCCGATTCAAGCGACCCCCACGCATCCGGTCTAGAGAACAAGCCGTTAAACCCCGGCGAACCTCTGCTCTTCGACATCTTTCCAGCTTCTGAAAAAGGATACAGGTATGATTTTACTAGAACCTACTGCGTTGGAAGACCCAAGCCGCTTCTCAGGAGGATGTTTCAAGATGTGCTTGAGGCCCAGACACGTGCTTTCGAGGTAGTCGGAGAAGGGGTGAGGTGCGGAGCTGTTTTCGCAGAAGCATGCAGAGTTCTTCAGAGAAGGGGATGGCCGACGCTTCTGGAGGCGAGGAGCGTTGACAGAGGCTTCATACACGGGCTTGGACACGGAGTAGGCTTGACGATAGGCGAGGAGCCATACCTTTCCAGAGACTCGCAGACAGTCATCTCTACAGGCGATGTCTTCACGGTCGAGCCAGGCCTTTACGAGCCGGGGTTCGGAGGAGTTAGGATTGAAGACGTCGCTATGATTGAGGGTGGAAAAACTGTGAAGGCTGTTGAGCACAGATATGTTCTAGAGTTTTAACCCATGTAAACCCATACGACGAATGCTACGAAAGCTCCGTAGAGAGATGTAAGAAGGTTGACGACCTCGTTGTTCACCAGCTTGGATCCCGAAACGTAGACCGTCTGTCCGCCGCAGTGTCTTTTGACCTCAACAGCTCGGCCGCACACTTCGCATCTATATCTTGACTGGAAGAGCCCGCCGAATACGCTGTCGAATATACTTCCGCTGAAACCAGCCAAGACCGATACAAGTAGTATGATATGTGTGGGGAGCGACAATTCGAAAAACACGCCGTATAGCAAGACAGCCGCTGCTAGTATGAAGCCTGTGAAGAAGCCGGCGGCCAGACCAAGCAGGCTTACTGCTCCTGGGGTTCCCGGGCTTGCGGGCCTCAGCGTGGTTATCATTCGTGGCTGGCTTTTGGAAAGGAGGCCAACCTCGGTCGACATCGTGTCTGAAAAAACCGAGGAGACAGCGCCTAGGTACATGGCCAAAGTTGCTGAGCTGCTGGTGAATGATAAATAACCCAGCAAAGGTATCAGGGCCGCCGCCAACCCGTTGGCTAGAACGTTGGACCACGTTCTTATCCCACGCCCAGCCTCTCCGTATTTCTCCCTATAGCGGTATCTGGTTGTGAAGCCTGCAACGACGAAGAAGACGAGAAGGGCTAGAAAGTAGCTTCGGCCGCCCATGATGTAAACACAGTATCCAACGGCTACAGCCGCTGCAACTCCCTTACCGTCGAGAAACCTTCCACCAACAGCTACTAGACCCACTAAAGCGATCGCCAAAGTTGCTTCGAGAAAAGAAGACAGCATCCCTGTTCACTTTCCACAAATCCTTCGGGCTGCCTCTTCAACGCTCTCAGTAAACTGCATTCGGTTATACAAATCTCTCAGAGACACGTTGGACGCTTGCTTCTCCTTGTCCCCGACTACGACTAGATATCTGATTCCCCTGCTGGTGGCGTTTTCGATGAGGTCGGACAGCTTCTTGCGGGAGACGTCGACAAGAACAGAGCATCCCATCCTCCTCAGAGCATCAGCCACATACATACCGTACCCCCTTGCTCCTTCGCTGACCACCGTTAAGGCTGCATCGGCAGCGGCCTTGGTGTTGTCTTGGCTTTTGCCCAGAAGATACTGGGTTAGACGTGTGATGCCTATAGAACATCCCACCGCCGGCATCCTGCTGCCTCCGAAAAGCTCCACAAGCCCGTCGTATCTGCCTCCGCCGTTGAAGGAAAGTTCTTCCCCGTGAATCTTCTGCTCGAAAATAAACCCGGTGTAGTACTCGAGCCCTCTTGCAAAGCCAAAGTCAACTTCATGCCTAAGAGACGGGTCTGTTTCCCTAACAATTTCTAGGATTTCGCTTAGATTTTGGACAGAGTCTGAAGCCTTACTCCATGGCGACACAATGTCAGCGGCCTGCTTGACGACTTGCTCTCCGCCTTTGAGGGCTGAGAGTCTGATGAGACACTGCAAGGCTTCACGCTCGAGGTAGGGTGCTGCTGTCTGGAAAGCCTCTTCACGCATCCCTCGGTCCAGCATCGACAGAAAACGGTCCTGAAGCTTTGTCTCCATCTTCTCAAGAATTCCTCTCATAACTCCAACATGGCCCAACCTGAAGCTGAAACTGGATATTCCGAGCTTCGAAAAAACATCCCTGCTAACTAGAATTATCTCTGCGTCGCTTGACGGGTCGCTGCTTCCGAAAAGCTCGAAACCGCCGTGCCAAAACCTTCTCCTCCTACCCCACTGGGGCTCGTCGTATCGGTAGCAGTCGGCGACGTACCCCAGTCTAATCGGAGTCGGGTTTTTTGAAAGCTTGGAGGCCACAAGCCTTGCGATTGACGCCGTCACCTCAGGCCTCAGGACGAGTTTTCGACCGTGGACATCTGTAAACACGTACATTCTGTGCCTTATCTCGTCTCCGGACTTTGCCTCGAAAAGCTCCAAGTACTCTAGAGTTGGGGTCTCAACCTCCTCGTAGCCGTAGAGCCTGTAAACCTCCCTGACCGTGTCCACGACACGCTGTTTGACGGCGAACTCATTTGGCAGAAGGTCGTCCATACCCCTCGGAGTCTCAAACTTCAACGCATAACCCTAGCTGAAGCCCTCGGGAACCCTATTTAGATGTTTTACTCTGGACAGACCTTTCATGCATCAACTATATTATAACGAGCTTCGCAGGGTTCTCCATGCCGAAGTCGACGGCTTTGGTTGTCGCCGTTCTGGCCGTTTTGCTGGGTCTAAACATGTACCAGACTCTAACCCTTCAGGCCGAGAACAGAAGCCTAAGCCAAGCCGTCTCCTCCCTTGCAGCCGAACTGCCTAAAGTCTCGACGACAACCGTACGTGAAACCGTCACCGTCTCAGCCGTCTCAACCGAAGCGCCCAACTACAGCGCCTTATACGAAGCTGTCAAGGACTCTGTTGTGATGATTAGAGTTTTTTCGCCCACCGGCTCAGGGGTTGGCTCGGGTTTTCTCTACGACTCCGAAGGTCATGTAGTGACCAACAACCATGTCGTTCGTGGCGGTAGCTCTTTCCGTGTCGTGTTCAACGACGGCTCGATGTATAGAGCTAGGGTTGTTGGAACCGACGTGGACAGCGACCTTGCGGTTCTGAGAATAGAGAACCCGCCTGCAGGGCTGAAATCGCTTCGGCTTGGGAACTCTTCGGAGCTTAAGATAGGCGAGATTGTTGTCGCTATCGGCAACCCGTTCGGGCTGGAGGGGACTTTAACAGCTGGCATAGTAAGCCAGAAGGGAAGGCTTCTGCAGACCGGCAGAGGTTTCTCCATACCGGGCGTTATACAGACAGACGCAGCCATCAACCCCGGGAACTCGGGCGGACCCCTGCTCAACCTCAGAGGCGAGGTTGTGGGAGTCAACACAGCTATAGAGGCTTCGGGCGTCGGAATAGGCTACGCCGTCCCGTCGTCCATAGTGGCCCGTGTAGTTCCAGCGCTGATTAGGAACGGGTCTTATCAGAGGAGCTGGATGGGCATATCTGCAACAACACTGGACGCCGACATAGCTGCAGCCATGGGAGCCGCTGTCTCGAGAGGTGTGCTGATTGTTGAGGTTGTGGCTAACAGCCCCGCTCAGAGGGCTGGGCTGAGAGGAGGCGACAGAACGGTAGTCGTCAACGGCGTTCCCGTTAGGGTTGGAGGAGACATCGTGACCGCTGTAGACGGCGTCCCCGTTGCGTCGATGGACGATCTTCTTCTTTACATGGAGGAGAGGACTTCTCCGGGCCAGACGATAACTCTGACTGTGTGGAGAGGTTCGGAGCAGACCAGCGTAAAAGTCGTTTTGACTATGAGGCCATAGATTCAGAGAGGTGTATGTTCGTCACAGAGCTTCGACAGCTCTCCGAACAGGTCAGTCTCATCACCTCAGCTGGTTTCTCAACCCCTTATTTAAGGGATTACCTTGAAGTACATTCTTCTGTTGCTCTTACCCTTGTTTTCGAGCTTTGTAGCCTCTATGCGGCCTACTTCGGAGGTGTTTCTGACGTGAGGGCCTCCGTCTGCCTGCACATCTACGACGCCTATCTCGACGATTCTCAGCACAGGTATGTCCGGCGGAAGTCGACCGGCCAGCTTGACTAGGCCCGGTGTAGAAAGCACAGTATCCCTGTCCATGTAGTAGGTCTTCACGGGATGGCCTTCGCTGAGCCTTCGGTTGGCCTCCTTCACACACTCCTCCATCATAGACCTGTCGAAAGACTCTAGGCTGAAGTCAACCCTACCCACGTCATGTGCTACGTTGTTTCCCGTTATGAGTGCGTTGGTTTTCTCCACCATCGTAGCCGCCAACACATGCAGGCCGGTGTGCATACGCATTATTCTGTAGCGTTTCTCCCAGTCCAGAACGCACTCGACTTCCGAGCCGACTGCTGGAGCTGGGCCCTCAACTCTATGGACTACGTCGTCGCAGAACAGAACTTCAACGACTCTAGCCTCTCCGCCTTCATGCCGTATCAGCCCTGTGTCGGACACTAGGCCTCCGCCACGTGGATGGAAAGCTGTGCGGTCGAGAACAACACCCTCAACGCCGGACTTCAACACATTCGCTCTAAAACTAGCTAGGTAGGAGTCGTCAAGGTAAAGCAGCTCAGTCGCACCCTGCTTCATCCAGAATTAATCATTTTTGGAGTTGTTTAAAGGTTTACGAAGCATCAAGAAAACCATCTCAGCCTCGAAGGCCTTCGTGTTTCTTGTAAGGTTTAAACACTCCACGGAAAACTTCACAAGCCCCCTGTCAGCAGACCTAGTCTCCTTCTTCTCAACCACTAGAGCACGTGCTGTTATCACGTCGCCGGGATGGGTTGAAGATTTGAAACCAAGTTTGTCTATGCCGACTAGCGCGGTGATGTGTTCGAAGATCGATGTCTGGTAGAGAAGGCCGATGACGTAGGATATGACTAGAGCACCTGGAACAAGCTTCGCTGGATAACCTCTCTGCCTTGCGAAGGAGTCGTCGAGAAAAAGCGGGTTCACAGCCCATGTAAGCGAAGTGAAAAGCTCAACATCTGTCGTCGTTATCGTGCGGGTAGACGCCTTGAACTCTTGACCGAGCTGAAATTCTTCAAAGAACATTTCACTTGGGCCAGTTCCTGTCCAGCTCTCTTTCAGCGTTCTCTACAGCCTTTTCCACGTTGACGTCCAAGCCGAGAGACCTGAGCGTCTTGCCGAG
Organism: Candidatus Caldarchaeum sp.; assembly: GCA_025054795.1. Taxonomy (GTDB): domain Archaea; phylum Thermoproteota; class Nitrososphaeria_A; order Caldarchaeales; family Caldarchaeaceae; genus Caldarchaeum. The sequence goes on along the minus strand of JANWZU010000073.1, from coordinate 2,403 downwards.
GGCGAAGATGGTTGTCACGATTTTATCACGGGTTATCAAGCCTATGTTTGAGATTCGAAACATCTTGCCCTTGTAGTGTCCGAGACCCCCGGATATCAGAACACCGTACTTGTTCTTCATGACGTCTCTTATTGCTGTGTCGGTCAAGCCCGGCGGTATGTGCATGGCGGCAACTATAGGCGATTCAAACCCTCTTGCTGCGTAAAGCTCGAGGTTGTAGGTCTTGAGGCCTGCGTAGAGGCCTGCGGCGCCCGCAGCATGACGGGCGATCCATCTTTCGTATCCGTACTCCAGAATTATTTTCAAAGCTTCGTCAAGGGCCCAGAACAAAGTCAAAGCAGGGGTGAACGGCGTCTCCCACCGCTCTAGGAAGCTCTTGTACTTCACGAGGTCGAAGTAGGGAGGCCTTGTCTTCTTACTTCTTATCTTCTCCCACGCTCTTTCAGAAGCAACTACGAATGCTACCCCCGGAGGAGCTGCTAGGCATTTCTGAGTGCCTGCTGCGAAAAAGTCTATTCCCGTGTCGTCGACAGCAACCCTAACACCTCCTACAGCAGTCACGGCGTCAACCACGAGAAGGGCGTTTCTGTCGTGGCACACCTTAGCTATCCCCTTAACATCCTTGGATATTATTCCTGTTGATGTCTCGTTGTATGGGAACGCCACGATTGAGACTCCGGGGTGTTGGTCAAGCAGTTTCTTCACAGCCTCAGGGTTGGGCCCTTCGCCGTTTTCGAGCTTTGCTTTTATTACTTCGGCTCCGTAGGCTTCGAAGGCCTCAGCCATCCTTTCAGCGAAAAGCCCGGCGGTAGGAACCAGAACCTTGTCTCCCGGAACCGTTAAGTTCGACGCAGCCGCCTCAACAGCACCCGTTCCGGAGGAAGTCAGAACATACACGTCTGACTTGGTCTCAAGAACCTGCTTCAAGTTTTCAACAAGGCTCTTCATTAAAACTCTGAAATCCTCTGAGCGGTGGTCGATCATCTGACGAGCCATGGCACGTATGACCCGCTCATCTATCTCAGTCGGGCCGGGAATCATCAACAACAATACTAAACAACCTCGACAAGGTTATGACCAACCATTTCTTAAGTCTATTGGCGGCGAGACTTCTCTCCTTCAAAAACATAAATACGAAGGAGGAAATTCAAGAATCGATGAATACGTCGGGAGCATTAAGCCGTTCTGCGGCAGTTCTCGTTGCTTTGTTAGTTGTTGTCGGAGCTTTCGGAGCTGTTGGATGGGTGAGGGAGCCGGCAACCGTGACGCAGTTTAGGACGACGACTGTGGGAGCGGGTGTTGCTGAGACACGGACCGTGACGCAGTTTGCAACCACGGTGAGTGTATCTACGGTTGTTTCAGTCAGAACCGTGACGACGACTCCTCCGCCGCCTACTCCGATAAAGATGAGGCTCGCCAGCATAGCGTTTCCGAGCTACATGATGTTCCTACAGCTGATCGTTCAGGAGAAGAGGTTCGACCTAAAACACGGCTTAGACATCACTTGGGTTCCACAGCCCACCATAGCTGGGTTCTACGCAACCATCAACACAGGCGAAGCGGATGGAATACCGGGTGGGGGGCCGCTCGTGTTTCAGAGAATGTATCTTGAGGGAAGCAAGCTTGTCATAACAAACACGCTGGTGCCTATGTCAGCAGTTTACATCGTATCGCTGAGGCCCGACATCAACAGCATCAGGGACCTAGTCGGCAAGAAGCTAGCCATAGACGTGGGCGCAGCCGAGTTCATGATTCTGAGAACCTACGGAAGAAGCGTCGGGATAGACATTGAGCGAGACATAACGATTGTGCCGTCGGCTTATCCAGTGGCTAGGGGGAGGCTTTTGACAGGCGAGGTTGACGCAGCCGTTCTCGTAGAGCCTCACATAGCTTTGGCTAGAGCTGAAAGACCTGCGCTAAGAGTAGTAGCCAACCTAAACGACTTGTGGACATCGCTCACAGGGCAGCCTTTCGCCGTCTATTTAGTGTCAGCCCTTTCAGAGCAATTCGTCAGGAATAACCCCGACGCGCCGAGAAGATTCATAGCGATGCTGCAGGAGGTTGAGGACTTTATCGCAAGAAACCCAGCCGAAGCTGACAGGATACTTGCCAAGGGGATGAACATACCGGAGGGGGTTATGCTATATGGGATACTTTCGGAGAGCGTAAGGTTCAAGTCTAACCCAGCTTGGACAGACCAGACAAGGCCCGTCATAGAGAAGATGTTCGAAGTAGCGAAGACTGCGGGCATCATAGCTGACGTCCCCGGTCCCGGCATAATCTACAGACCGTAATTCTTAAAACCACCACATCCTTTTTTACTGTAGATGTCGCAGAAAACCTTATCAGAGTACTCAGCGTTGAAGCTGTTCAAAGGGGTTTCAGGCCGCCGGCACTACGTCA
>JANWZU010000197.1 GCA_025054795.1 Candidatus Caldarchaeum sp. | reverse complement strand
GACGGGGTTGAAGCCGTGGTTAACAGGAAGCCGGAGCTGGCTGCAGCGATGACCGTCGGCGGAACAGGCGACGTTTTGACGGGAGTTGTCGCAGGGTTTCTGGCCAAAGGAGTCGCCGAGATGAACGCAGCCGTGGCCGGGGTTTACGCCAACGGCCTCGCAGGAGTGGCTGCAGCGCAGAAGAAAGGTCTTCACATAACCCCTGAAGAGCTGATACATGAGATTCCGAACGTGTTGAAGAGATACGACCGGGTTTTTTAGATGATGCATAAAGTTTTTCACAGACTAATACGTTTTTTGAAGGGGTTTTATGACTGTCCGCATAGGGCTGATCGGTAAAACCAACACAGGCAAGACAACCTTCTTCAACGCAGCCACGCTGCAGTACGCAGAGGTCTCCTCATACCCGTTCACAACGAAGCAGCCCAACTACGGCACAACATACGCCATAACCCCCTGTGTGTGCAGAGAGTTCAACGTCAAAGACAACCCACGCAACTCACTCTGCATAGAAGGATACCGGCACATTCCGGTCGAGCTGATAGACCTGCCCGGCCTGATCAAGGGAGCGTGGGCTGGTAAGGGGCTTGGAAACCAATTCCTCTCCGTCGCTTCACAGGCAGACGCCTTGATACACGTTATTGACGCCTCTGGAAGCGTTGACGAGGAGGGAAGGATAACCAAGATGGGTGTAGGAAACCCGTTGGCTGATTTCTACGACATTCAGGAGGAGCTTGTGATGTGGTTGATGCGGTTGATAGACAGGCAGGAGGACAAGATTCTGCGGAACGTGAAGTCGGGCAAGGAGCTGGCCGAAGCGATTGCCGATGTTCTCCACGGCATTAAGATAACAACGTCGCACGTCAATACGGCGTTGAAGAGCACAGGCCTTCAGGACAAGGATTTCGGAGACTGGACGATGCTCGAAGATAAAAAATTCGCCGAAAAACTGCTGGAGGTCTCTAAGCCGATGATTGTGCTGGCTAACAAAATGGACTTGGAGACAGCTTCTTCAAACTTCGAGACGCTGCGGGAGAGTTTGACAAGCTACATGGTAATCCCAGCTAGCGCCGAAGCCGAGCTGGCTCTAAAGAGAGCTGTGCAGAAAGGCTTCATAAAATACATCCCTGGACAGGAGGAGTTCGACATACTCAACCCCGAGCAGTTGACGGAAGAGCAGAGGAAGGCTCTGGAGTTCATAGAGTCCCGGGTTCTGGGAGAGTACATGCGGACAGGTGTTCAGTTCGCCATAAACGTGGCTGTGTTCAAGCTTCTCGGCATGGGCGTCGTCTACCCTGTCTCCGACGCAGCCAAGCTTTCAGACAAGTCAGGCAACGTTCTTCCAGACGCCTACCTCATGCCGCCCAACTCAACCGTGAGAGACCTAGCCCGAAGCATCCACTCCGAGCTTGAGAAAGGCCTTCTCTACGCTGTCGACGTTAGGTCAGGGCTGCGTCTTCCGGGCGACTACAGGGTTAAGGACCGGGATGTTCTGTCGATTGTTTCAGCTATGCGCAGAGCTGGTTAGGCGGGTTCTAGGTAGTAGGTTAGGAACCCTTCGGGCTCCCTTCTCTTAACCACGAGCTTAACATGCATCCCCACCTTCAGAGTAGCCGGGTCTTCCACAGCCATCCAGCAGAGAATGTTGAAGCCTTCATCCATCCTTGCGATTGCGATAACATAGTCGGGGTAGTGCATGTAGCTCGCCGGCTTAACTTGTATAACCGTGTAAGTGAGAAGCTGGCCTCTCCCAGAAACCTCAACCCATTCGAGGTTTTCGTCCATACATACAGGGCAGTCGGCTTGAGGCGGGAAGTAGTAGATGTTCTTGACGGGGCAGCGGGTTGCGTAGACCTTACCCTCCTTCAGCCCGTCGAAAAACTTCTTGACCCGTTTTATCGGAATAAGATACTTGAGGCGAAGCTCTCGGACATCAACCCAGAGCGGGTCGGCGGTCTTCTCGTCGGGAACAACAGGAAGGCCCTCACTCCGTGTTATCTGCTCAACCGTCTGAAGCCAAGCCTTAACCATCTGCTCCATCTCCTCCCTCGACATAGTCATGGTTTCATCAGCTCTTCTTGAGCGAGAAAACTGAAACGTATGCGTAGTGGCCTGTCCCGCCGACGTTGTGAGCCAAACCTGCGCCTTTAACTATGTCTGCTTGTCGTTCTCCGCGGACCTGCTGGCGTAGCTGCTTCGTAATCTCAGCAGCCATGCTTACTCCGGTGGCGCCTATGGGGTGGCCTTTGGCCTTGAGCCCGCCGTCTAGGTTGACGGCTATCAACCCACCCTTGTAGGTCTCGCCCTCACGTGCTAGAACATGGCCTCCTCCTCGGGGAGCGAAGCCTAGGTCTTCGTAGGCGATTATCTCGGCGATGGTGAAGCAGTCATGCACCTCCGCAACGTCAATTTGTCTGTGCGGTCTTGACGGGTCTATTCCGGATTTTTTATAGGCTTTTTGCGCTGCTTCTCTTGCCGCTCTGAGGCTTAGGAAATTGGGACGTTTGCTGAGGTTGGAGGTGTCGGAGGCGTAGCCTATCCCCCTTATCCACACAGGGGTGTCGGTCAGCTTCCGAGCCGCGTCCTCCGACGCCAAAACCACGGCCGCAGCCCCGTCTGTTATCGGGCTGCAGTCGTACAGCTTCAAGGGCCACGCAACATACTTGCTTTTCAAAACATCTTCGACGGTTATTCTCTTCTGGAAGGAGGCGTTCTCGTTGTATGAGGCGTAGTAGTGGTTCTTCACAGCCACAGAGGCTAAGTCCTCCTCCGTGGCGCTGTGCTCGTTCATGTATGCGGTTGCGTAGAGTGCGTAGTACCCTGGGAAAGTCAGGCCGAACTGGCTGAACTCCCAGAAGTAGTTTCCAGAACGGCCTATGAGCTCGACCGCCATGGGCGTCGGCACTTCCGTCATCTTCTCAACGCCTACTGCGAGAGCTATGTCGACGGCTCCCGATGCGACTAGGCTGTGTGCTGTTGCGAGGGCCGCTGAACCCGATGCGCATGCTGCCTCAACCCTGTAGGTTCCAACTCCGGAAACGCCTGAGTACTCGTTGACTGCTATGGCTGGCAGAGGCTCTGAGCTCCATCCTCCTACGTTGGAGAATGAAACCATCTCAACGTCTTTCTGAGTTATTCCCGCATCTTGCAGCGCTTGCTTGACCGCCTGCCAAGCCAGCTCGGCGAGAGTCATGTCGGATATTCGTCCGAACTTCGACTGACCCACTCCGACAACTGCTACCTCTCTCACGGCAGAACAAGTTTATCATGCACTTATTAGAGATACTTGATGGTTAGACGTAATGTCGGGGAATTCGTTGATCGTGGTATTCGACCTCGACGGGACGTTGACGGAGTTCAAACTCGACCTCGCCACAGCCCGAGCGAAGATAGCTGAGTTAGCGAAGAGCTACGGGGTTGAGATGCGTGAAAGAGAGTCAATCCAAGAGCTTCTCGAGAAGGCCGAGAAAACCCTGACTAGGGAAGAGCTGCAGGCTCTCAGGCAGCAGGCCATGGAGGTTATGAAAGCCAGCGAGAGGAAGGCGGCAGCCGAGGCGCAGGCCCGTGAAAACATAGCTGAAGTCCTTGAAAAACTGAGGAGGGCCGGGGTTAGGCTGGCTGTTGCCACAAACACACACCGAGAAGCTGCATTAGAGGCGCTGAAGAAAACAGGCCTCTCATATTACTTCGAAACAGTTGTCTCCCGTGATGATGTTGAACGGATGAAGCCTCGCCCCGACGTGCTGCTGGAGGTGGGGAGGAGAATGTCAGCTCCACCGTCAGAGCTTATCTATGTCGGAGACAGCGTCAACGACTACAGGGCCGCTGTCGAGGCCGGCGCCCGTTTCGTCGGGCTTGAGGGAGGTGTTCACAACCGAGAGGTGCTGCAGGCCGCAGGAGTCAAGGAGACGGTTGCCCAGCCCTCAGAGCTGCTCAACCATCTCGGCCTAGCTGACAGACCTCAACGGGTTGTCCCCGACACCTCTGTCATCATAAACGGGACAATAACGCAGCTCGTAGAGCAGGGCCAGCTAAACAACTCTGAGCTGATAATCCCCGTCGCCGTGATAGACGAGCTTCAGGCCCAAGCTTCGCAGAAGAGAGAACCCGGGTTCATAGGCCTGAACGAGCTGAAAAAAGTTAGAGCGCTGGCAGAAGCTCATGGATTGGTTTTGCGTTTCTCAGGTGAGAGGCCCAGCCTCGACGACATCAGGCTTGCTAGGAAGGGCAGGATAGACGCCTTGATAAGGGAGGTGGCTAGGCGTGAGAACGGAACCCTCTACACCTCAGACTACGTCCAAGCGCTTGTGGCGGAGACAGAGGGCGTGGCCGTGAAGTATTTTCCACCTAGCGAGCTGCCTGCTGAGATGTCGTTCGAAAGATACTTCACAGACGACACGCTGAGCCTCCACTTCAAGGAGGGCGCTCCCTTGATGGCTAAGAGAGGAAGGCCGGGGAGCTTCCAGCTTGTGAGGCTTAGCGACAGGCCTCTTGAAGCTTCTGAGCTCAACAACCTAATAAGAGAGATAACTGAGCACGCTCGTCTGAGGCCTGAAGGCAGCATCGAGATAGTCAGAAGCGGTGCTTTCGTCGCCCAGATAAGCAACTACAGGATAGCCGTAGCGCGCCCTCCCTTCAGCGACGGCCTCGAAGTGACGATTGTAAGGCCTATAATCAGGCTTAGGCTGGAGGACTACAACCTTCCGGATTCGTTGATGGAGAGGTTTGAGAAAAGCGCTGAAGGAATTCTGATAGCGGGGCCTCCGGGAAGCGGAAAATCCACCTTCGCAGCAAGCCTCGCCGAATTCTACGGCGCTAAAGGCAAGATAGTCAAGACGCTCGAGTCGCCCAGAGACCTTCAGGTGGGGCCTGAGATAACTCAGTACGCACCCCTAGAGGGCGACTTTGAGAAAACAGCCGAGATACTGCTTCTCGTCAGGCCCGACTACACAGTCTACGACGAGATAAGGAAGAACAAAGACTTCCAGATATTCAGCGACATGCGGCTCGCCGGAGTGGGGATGATAGGCGTTGTCCACTCGAGCAACGCCGTCGGAGCAATCCAAAGGTTCATAGGACGTGTCGAGCTGGGTATGATACCTCACATAATCGACACAGTCGTCTTCCTCGAAGCAGGCAGGATAGCCAAAGTCTACACACTCTCGCTCGTCGTCAGAGTGCCCACAGGAATGACCGAATCCGACCTAGCGCGGCCGCTAGTCGAGGTCCGGGACTTTCTGACAGGCAGGCTGGAGTACGAGATATACACGTACGGCGAGGAGAACGTCATCATACCTGTGGGGAAGGTTTCGGAGGATTTGCGGAGAGAGCATGCAGAGGTTGAACGCAGGATAAGGGAGGCTTTGACACGGTTCGACGAAAACGTGGAGGTTGAGGTGGTTGGAAGAGACAGAGCCGTGGTCCGTGTAAACAGAGACGTTCTGCCACGGCTGATAGGCCGCAGAGGCGAGACGATAAACAGGCTTGAGCAGGAGCTGGGTGTTTCTCTCGACGTTGAGCCGAAAACGGCTGGCGAGGAGCTGGGATGCGAGGTGAGGGAGAGCGGCAACACGGTATATCTAGAGGTTGGCAGCGAGAACGCAGGCAAACGAGTCAACGTCTACGCAGGGGAGAAATACTTGTTCTCGGCGACCGTGGGTAGAAAAGGCGTCATAGCCGTTAGGAAAAACTCTGAAAACGGCAGAGCCTTGGTCAAAGCCCTGTACTCGGAGCAACCCGTCAAAGTGGTTCAAACAGAATGAGGCTTACTGTTTGAGTCGGCAGTGGGGGCATATTCCTGCGTCATCAGGTATCTGCTCGTAGCAGTACCAGCAGAACTTCTTGCCTTTCTCAGGCTCGACTGATGGCGGAGGTGATATGAAAAGCCCGAGCGCAGCCATGATAAGGCCTGAGAATACGAAGATGTACGAGAAAGGCAGCCCGGCCAGCGCTAGGAAAACTCCGAAGAGGAAGACCAGTCCTCCTGAGAAAAGCAGAGGAGACCTCTTCAAGCTCTCAGCCTTCTCTCAACGCCGGCGCAGTGAACAACTCCCTTGACTCTTCTTATGTGGCTTACGCAGGCGAAGCAGCTTAAAAACGGCACTTGAGAGCCTTCGACGGGGCAGTCGACGTACTCCTTCTTCATCCGTGCAAGCATCTTTCCCTTGACAACCTCTTTAACGGCGTCGAGAACCGCTTGGTCAGCCTTCAGAGGCTTGTCAGCCACCTTAACCTCCACGTAGAACTTTGTCTCCAAGCCTCCAAACAGAGAAACAGCCCTAAATATAAGGCGGAGCCAGAATGTTAAACGTGCTTTCTTTAGAGACCGCAGCCGCCAAAATCAGGACGGGAGAGCTCAAGCCGAACGAGCTGGCGGTCTTCTGCTTGGAGAAAATAGATGTCGAGAACGCTTCGCTCAACTGTTTCGTGACTGTTTTGCGGGAGGAGGCTTTGAGGCAGGCGGCTGAGGCTGAGGAGTAGATTAAGGCCGGCATGTATCGGGGCCCTCTGCACGGCGTCCCGGTCTCGGTTAAGGATGTATTCGCCATCGAGAACGTGCGCTGTACAGCCGGGTCGAAGCTTTTCACAAACCATGTTCCAAGCTACAGCTCGACAGTCGTTAAGAGGCTGAGAGATGCGGGAGCCATCTTGGTCGGGACAAACAACCAAGACGAGCTCTCCCTAGGCGTGGCCGGTGTGAACCCGCACCTCGGTCATGTTCGCAACCCCCACAACCATCAGTACACGGCCGGAGGCTCCAGCGGAGGCTCGGCTGCAGCCGTGAAGTCGAGGCGAGGTTCAGAGATTTCGTCAGAGTTCTTGAGAGCTTAGGCGTGGCGGTGGAGACGGAGCGCTTCAGACATGCAAGCCTTTTCGACGACTGTGTCAAGCCCGTCATGTTCAGCGAGGCGGCTGCAGTCCACGACGAGTTGCTCAGACAGAACGAGAAAGACTGCGGACCAGCAGTTAGGAATGCCATCAGGGTTGGAAGGAGTTTTTCAGCCATCGACTACCTGAAAGCTTTGGAGAGGAGGCATGAAGCTAGGAGGGAGATTTTAAAGATGCTCGAGAAACATCACGGCTTCGTATGCCCAACGACGCCTACAACAGCCTTGAAGATAAGCGAAGCCGAGGAAGCTGGATTCGAGCAGTACATGAAGCTGACAGCCTACACGCTTCTCTTCAACCTGGCCGGTCTTCCAGCCGTCTCAATCCCAGCTGGCCTCGACTCTAATGGGCTTCCCGTAGGTGTTCAGATAGCTGGAAGGCTTTTCGACGAGTCTCGGGTTCTCCGGCTGGCGCATCAAGCGATGCAGAGGTTTTAGCCGGGCTTCTTGCCACGGCTCATGTTTATCAACGCACCTAGGTTTTTGAAAACTCCACGCCAGCCCGACTCCCGCATCACCTTGAGGGCAAGCTCCCAGTCAACCCGTAGAAGGATTATGGTTATGACTGTCATGGCGGCGACTGCGAAAACAACCGAGGTCCAGTTGGCTTCTCCGAGGAAGATTGTTGCGTAGTGGAAGTATGTGCGGCCGAGGTAGGCCACGGCTGTGGAGAGGATGATCTTTCCCAAGGTGTTGGCTATGAGGAAGCGGGTGAAGCTCAGCTTTATGATGCCGGCCGGAATGATGTAGACGTCGTCGGGCAGCGGGGTTAGTGCGAAAACAAACACTCCCACTTCGCCGTATCTTCCGATGATCTCCCTCAAAGCATCCATCCTGTTTTTGCTCTCCTGACCTAGGAAGCGGTAGCCCAGCCTGCCGAGCGTGTAGGAGGTGATTTTTCCGAGAGAGCCTCCCAGACCGGCAGCGAGGCCTAGGATGAGGGGGTCGACGGTTTCGCTCAGCAGAACGACGACGAACAGGTAGGGAACGGGCAGGAACGGCACTAGGCTGCCCAGCAGGGCGACGGCGAAAACTCCAGCAGGGCCGTAGGCCGTGGCCAGCTCGCTAAACCAGTTCAACGACTCCCAAGTGATGTAATCTCATCGGTTATTAAACGCTCCCCAAGCCTCCTCAGCTCCTCAAGCCTCCCCAAGGTCATCGCCTCGGCAGACATCTTGACTTGGGGCATGGTGTTCGATGCTCTGACGAGTATCCAGCCGTCCGATGCGTAGGCCTTCACGCCGTCCAGCCTGTTTGTCCTGAAACCAAGCTGCTCAAGCCTCGCGCCTATTCTGTCGACGACCCTGAACTTGTGTTCGTCTGGGCATTCGAAGACGATAATAGGGGTTGTAGGATAGGAGGGGATTTCGTTGACGTGGGATGACAGTGGCTGTCGGCTTCTGTGTATCAGCTCAGCCATTTTGAGCGCTGCGTAGACTGCGTCGTCGTCTCCTTCAAGCTCGCCGAAGTAGAGATGGTTGCTTTTCTCCCCGCCCATCACAGCGCCCAGCTCTCTGACCTTCCGCTGAATGAACGCCCGGCCGACCTTCCACTCAAGCGGCGTAAAACCGAGCCTCTCAGCAACCTGCCTCAACGCTGTTGAGGAGTTGACGTCGTAGACCACGTAGCCCTTGGACTTGACGGTCTTGAGCAGAACAGCCATTGCAACGTCGCCTCCCAACACTCTTCCAGCGTCGTCCACGAACACCGCTCTGTCGGCGTCGCCGTCGAAAGCCACACCCATGTCAAACCCCTTCTCAGCAACCAGCCCTCTCAATGGCTCGATGTTCTTCTCAGTCGGCTCGGGCTCATGTCCTCTGAAGTATCCGTCGGGGTTGTTGTTCAGAACTTCGTAGCAAACGCCGAGTCTTTCGAGAACTTCTGGAAAGACTAGGGATGCGGCTCCGTCGCTCAGGTCCGCAGCAACCTTGAGCCCATCCATTCTTGGGAAGATTTTCAAAAGATGCTCTGCGTAGGTTTTCATCAGGTTTGCTTCGGAGACTTCTCCTTTTTTCTGAGCAGGTGGGCCGTAGGCTTCGTTCAACACCATTTCACGCACAGTCTCCATTCCAGCTCCTTCGGAGACTGTCTCACCGTTTCCGAGGAACATTTTGAAGCCGTTCCATTCCTTGGGGTTGTGGCTGGCTGTTATCATCACTCCTCCGCTGGTCTTGAAGTGGCGTGCGCCGAAGTAGCATGCCGGAGTCGTACACATTCCAGCATCCAGCACATCAACACCCGAGTCTTTCAACCCATCCTTCAAAGCCTTCGCAAGGCTTGGGCCGCTGGTTCTTACGTCTCTGCCGACTATCGTCAACCCTCCCACTATTCTCCCGAAAGCCCGCCCAACCTTGTAGGCAACCTCCTCGTCGATGTCTCTGCCGTAAACTCCTCTGATGTCGTAGGCCCTGAATATGTTGGGCGAAGGCTTCAGAAACCCCACCTCCTCCATACGTCCTCGTCTCTCAACCCCGTCACCCTGAACCCCGCATGGCTCAGCCCGTACCTCTTGTTTATGCCTATGAGAAAACGTGTGAACGTCTCGCCGAACCTTGAATCTCTCAACCCTCCTCCGTCGACTGGGCGCAGCCCCTCGACTAGTCGTAGAAGCTTGGCTATTGTCTTCTTGTCTTCGGGGTTGTCTCCGAAGATGAATGTGTCCGCTTCGACTGGACTGTCGAGGTCCTGCATGAGCGATGCGCTGACCGTGTGAAGGGCTGCGACCACTTTGGCTGGCTTGGGCAGGTGGCTGGCTAGCAGCTCGGCTGATGAGGTCCCGCTGTCCGATGGCGAAACTATGCACGAAACCGCTATACAGTCTTCTGCCAACGCCGGGGCCACGTCGCCAGCTATCTCGGCAATTGCTTCGAAGGGTATCGTGAAGAAAGCGGCATTACAGCCCTTGACAGATTCACGGTTCACAGAGCCTGAGACCTCAGCAGCGCCGAGGACATGCGAAACTCTGCTAACTGCTTGAGCAGCTCTCTCCGCACTCCTCGACCCAATCGCAACAGCAACCCCTGCCTTTGCAAGCCTCAACACAAGCCCGAAACCCAAGTCGCCCGTACCGCCGACTACGGCAACCTTCATCGCTGTTGAAACAGCTAAAAGTTATTTAAATCCATGCAGTCGCAGGTATCAGAATATAAACCAGCTTACTATGTAGGAGGCATCACGGATACAGTATAAAAGTTGGCGTTCATGTTTCAAAACCATGGACGACGCAGTCCTAGCTGTTTCGGTGCTTTTCATAGTTATGGGCGTCGCCGGGATATTCATACCGTTCTCGGGAATTTCGGAGACGATGAGGCCTTTAGCTGAGTTTTCCGGGTTCATGCTGGCCTTAGGCGTCATCATGCTCCCCATCGGCTTGTTTAGAGGAGGGCTTCCTCAGCTGAGCAGCGGCAGGACCTATGTTCTGACGACGTTGGGCATAGGGCTGGTTTCGTTCGTGCTTGTTTCAGCGGCCCTACAGATAGGGCCTTTCACGAAGATAGAGGAGGTTGGAGCAGTCGGCCCCACGCCGTTCAACGTCACCATAGTTATCCTCCCGGGCTCGTTCGACCCCAGCGCAACTGAAACATACTCTCCCGCGAGTGTGAGAGTTCAGGCTGGGTACAACAGCACAGTCATCTGGGTTAACGCTGAAACCGTCAACGTCGCCCACACAGTGACCTCAGACCAAGGGTTGTTCGACTCCGGGCTGTTCGGCCGCGACGAGAGATGGGTGTTTACCTTCGCTAGGGCCGGGATATATCCCTACCACTGCACGCCTCATCCGTGGATGGTCGGCACGGTAACGGTTTTCGAAGGGCCTATGCCGGCGGCTGCGGGCTAGCTTACATCAGCCTGCCTCTGAGGTATGTTTTCTCAGCTCCGACGACCTCGACCTCGACGAACTGTCCGAGTAGGTTTTTCCTCGTGTCCAAAACGATTGGCCTGTATGCGTGGTTTCTCGCAACCATCAGCCCATTCTTCCCCACTTCGTCAACCAAAGCAGGCCCATACCAGCCCAGCCATCTCTCGTTGTTTTCTAACTGAACCTCCTCCACAAGCTGTTTCAGCGCCGCAACCCGGCGTGCCACCACTTCAGGCTTCAGCTGCTTGAGGTTTTCGGCAGGTGTGTCTGGGCGTGGGAAGTAGCGTGAGATGTTGACGACGCTGGGTTTCACCCTCTCGACAAGCTTGAGCGTCTGCTCAAAGTCTTCACCCTCCTCCGTTGGATATCCCACGATGATGTCGGTCGCCAGAGTGGTTTCCGGGATTTTCTCACGGAACTTTTCAACTATCCTGAGGAACATCTGAGAGGTGTGGCCACGGTTCATGTGCTTGAGCACCTTGTCCGAGCCTGACTGGACCGGTAGGTGGAGAAACTTGAACATCTTGGCGCCTAGGTATGCGTCGACCAGCTGATTTAGAATGGGGTTGAGGTAGATTGGGTTCATCATCCCCACACGGACGTAGAAACGGCCCTCGACGTTGTTGACGGCTTCCAGAAGCTGGGGGAGAAGGTTGCGACCCGACTCTGTTCCGTAGCTCCCCATGTCTTGGCTTGTAAGCCAAACCTCCCGGCACCCCTCCAGAAGGCTTCGCCGCACCTCGTCCACTATCATTCTAACGGGGTAGCTTTCATAGCCCGGCCTTGTGTTGGGAACAATGCAGAAGCTGCATTTACTCCAGCGACAGCCCTCAGATACAGGTATGATTGCCACGACTGGGTTGCGTCTAACCCTAGGCAAGCCGGCCTTGATCCAGCGGCCTTCAACAGCCCTCCCTTGAATAAAGTCAACTATGCCCACAACCTGTTTCGGAGGCACCAAAACGGCTTCGGGAGCAGCCCGCCTTACCCTCTCGGCCTCCCCTGAGGCCATGCACCCAGCGACGACGAGCCTACCGCCCATTTTAGAAAACCGCTTGACTCGGTGAATCATCCTGTCGGCCGTGGGCTTCTTGACCGCACAGGTGACTAGGACAACGTAGTCGGCTTTGTCCGGGCTGCTTACAAGCTCGTATCCGCTGGTTTTCAACAGCCCTAAGGCCATTTCGCCGTCGGCTTGGTTGGCTGAGCAGCCGTAGACCTCGGCGTAGACTCTTCCGCCCATCCTCCCTTAGATTTTCGTGGAATACGACATAATTAGTCTTTGACCAAAGAGGCAACCGTATCTTCGCCGAGCCTCGAGATGGCGGTCAGCTCCTTCACCGCTCCGCTGACTCCGTATTTTTCTACGAAAAGCTTTGCGACTGCTTTCACGGTTTCCATCCTCTCCCAGGGAAAAACAATCCAAGCGTCGGTTGATTCGGCGACGTAGTCGGGCTTTACACGGCTCCATGGCTTGACGAGCAGGGTTGCGGTTTTGACAGCGTTGGGTTTTCTCGGCTTCAGAACCCTGTTGACTGCGACTTCAAGCGTTGAGCCTGTGTCAGCCACGTCGTCTACGAGCAGTATGTTGCGTTTCGACAGGTCTCTAAGCTCGAGGTCGTGGTAAACCATAAGCTCCTCCCTGCGAGTGTCCGTGTAAGATTTACAGCCGACGACGTATATCTCTCTGACTCCTAGGAGGTCTGAAAGAAGGTTAGCCACAACCATCCCGCCTCTGAGAACTCCGACGATGGTGTCAACTCCGTAGCTGTCTGCAGCGATTAATGCGTCAACACGGTCGACGAACTTCTCAACATCATCCCAGCTCAGAAGCAGAAACCGCCTGTCGCCGACGACTTTTATCTCCATATAACACATACTTAACCGGCTGAATTTTAATTAAACATTCTCTGGCCTCAGCTCTAAATCAACCCCAAGATAAATACCGGCCTCCCGGGTTGAAATGTATTTATGACGACTTTTGCTAATCAAGTATGTGAGCGCCGGTCGTGATTTTTTAAACAACGTTTTGCAGTCTGTCCGTGATGCTGCTGAGCATCTCAACCTTGACCCGGGCATCCACGAAGTTCTTAAAACACCCAAGCGGGTTGTTGTTGTATCAATCCCCGTCAGGATGGACAGCGGCTCCCTAAAGGTCTTTACAGGGGTTAGGGTTCAGCACTCCAACGCAAGAGGCCCTTACAAAGGTGGGATAAGATACTACCCATCTGTCGACGTAGACGAGG
>JANWZU010000038.1 GCA_025054795.1 Candidatus Caldarchaeum sp. | reverse complement strand
CATCCGCTGATAACATGCGGCGGTAGTCTAGCCTGGTTCAGGACGTCGGCCTTCCACGCCGAAGGTCGCGGGTTCAAATCCCGCCCGCCGCATTTTTCACGTAAATATGGTGGGCTGTGCTAGTTTCTTTGTATGGTTCGCTGGGTTTATCCCTTCGTCGGTTTGGTTTCCAACTTGGTTCTGGGGACGATTTACAGCTGGAGCGTTTTCCGCAGGCCTTTGGAGAACATGTGCGGGTGGAGTGATTTCGAGTCTTCGCTTCCGTTCTCGGTTTTTCTGTTCTTCTTCGCTGCGTTGATGCCGTTGGGCGGCCGGCTGCTGAGCAGGGTTGGGCCGAGGGCGACGGCTGTGCTGGGAGGCGTGCTGGTCGGTCTGGGATGGACGTTGTCCGGCGTCGTAGTCAACCTGCCGAACTCTCTTCCGCTGACGCTGGTTTTCTACGGCGTCGTGGCCGGCTCAGGGGTTGGGCTTTACTACGGCGTGCCCATAGCTGTTTCCAGCAGGTGGATTCCGGAGAGACGTGGGCTGGCTGTAGGGCTCACAGTCCTCGGCTTTGGGCTTTCACCTCTGCTTACGGCGCCCCTAGCTTCAGCCTTGATAAACATTTACGGCGTCTCAACCGCTTTCACATTTCTGGGAGCGGCCTTCGGTACATTACTCGTTCTGCTGGCCCTCCCTCTCACCCTTCCTCCCCCCGGGTTGACAGCAACCAAAGCCGAGGAAGAGAAAACCAAGGCTCAGCGAGACTACACCACGAATGAGATGCTGAAGACGAGCCTTTTCAAAACTCTGTGGCTGTGCTACTTCATAGGAACCTTCGGAGGCTTCATAGCCATCTCTCTATCGGCAAAGTACTGCGTCGAAGTCATTGGGCTAACGCCAGATTTGGCGGCTTTCCTCACAGGTGTCTTCGCAGTCTTCAACGGCGCGGGAAGGCCTCTATTCGGCTACTTGGCCGACAGAATAGGTGTGCAGAAAACGGCCACATCGTCCTTCATCGTGCTTCTGGCCGCATCCCTACTAGCGTTTTTCTCACAGTCGCTTCCCGTGTTCATAGCTTCCTTCTCAGCCTTCTGGCTGGTCTTCGGCGGATGGCTGGCGACAGCGCCCACTGCCACTTCAAGGTTCTTCGGCCTCAAGAACATGGGCACAAACTACGGCGTCGTCTTCACAGCTTACGGCGCCTCAGCCCTCCTAGGCCCTACAGCCGCCTCATACCTGAGGACGGCTACAGGAGCCTACATTCTTCCCTTCATCATGATGGCGGCTCTCGCAGCTGCTGGCTTGGCGCTGTCTGTTTACAAGCTCAGTGAGAGGAGAGCTTTCGAAAGGCCTCTCAAGACATGAGGGTTGAATAGCGGCGTTAGTTTTTAAAACACCTCGTGTGAGGTTGGTTGGGGTTTGGAGGGCTTAGACTGCTTGCTGAAGGCGGGGGAGGTGGCGAGAGCCGTAAGAGCAGCCATACCGGAGATGGTGGGCCCGGGAACAAGCCTCTTAACCATAGCGGAGAGAGTGGAGGAGCTTATCAGGGAGCATGGCTGCACTCCAGCGTTCCCCTGCAACATATCCCTAGACGCCGTCGCCGCCCACTACTCTCCTCCGCCCGGAGATTTTTCGACTCTTCCCAGAAACTCGGTCGTCAAAGTAGACTTTGGAGTGTCTGTGGACGGCTACATCGCTGACACCGCTTTGACAATAACCGACACGGCGTGGGGCGAGGTCTTGAAGAAAGCCGTTGAAGAGGCGCTGAGGGCTGCCGTGAAGGTTGTTGAGGCGGGGGTTAAGGTTTCCGAGGTTGGAGCAGCGGTTCAGAACACTCTCATGAAGTTCGGTGTTAAACCGATCAGGAATCTAACAGGCCATGAGATAAGAAGGTTTAACCTCCACGCAGGAGTCTCTATACCGAACGTTTCGTCAGGCAACGGAGCTAGGCTTGAGGAAGGCCATGTCTACGCCATAGAGCCGTTCGCAACGCTTGCCGACGGAGCGGGGGAGGTCAGAGACGTGCAGCCGGCTACCATATACCGTCTAGAGCTTCGTAAACCCAGCTCGAAGCTATCAGAACAGGAGAACGTCTTGGTCAAGATAATTGACGACAGGTTCAACGGCCTTCCGTACAGCCTCAGGTGGTTGTCAGACCTTCCAGAAGTTTTGGAAACTCATCAAAAGCTGGTTAGGCGTGGGCTTGTGAAGGCCTATCCTATGCTTGTGGAGCGGACGGGCAGGCCTGTTGCTCAGGCGGAGCACACGGTTCTTGTCGAAAAAAACGGATGCGTCGTCATTACTTAGGCTCTTTCTTCTCCGGCACGTAGATGTTCACGATCCGGCTGTTTGTGCCGCCGCATTTCGGACATTTTTCCGAGTCGACTGTTTTGAAGATGTAGTCCTCCTCCTTGAAAGGCCTCGAGTTCTCCGTGCCGCATGTTGAGCACTTTAGGAATGTTAGCGGCTGTGGGTACCTCTCCTTATGTCTTGGGCCTAGGACAAGACCTGGCTCGGACGACATTCAGCCTCCAACCCCCACTGTGTTGCCTATGCCGGCCACGACAGCCACTTCACCGCCCTCAACCTTGTCTAAGATAAGCTTCTTAACCCTTGAAAGCACTTGGTCGGCAGCTTTGGCTATGGATTCACGCATCGGAGTTATGGCCTCTGTTATCGACTCGAAGACGACGAAGGCGTAAAGTGGTATGTTTCTGGTTCTAGCCAGCTCCTCTATCTTGTACTTGTCAACTCCAGGCCCTCCGATGGCCACGCCGACGCCCTCGGCTATTTTTCCGCTCTCCTCACCCTCAAGCTTCAACGCTGCATCGATTGTTATGATTAGCTTCGGGTTCTGAGGAAGCTTCTCGACAAGCAGCTTAACGGCCTCCCCGGGCCTGCCGACCGTTCCGCCGGGCCCGGCGGCTCTGACCACGTAAACCTTCCTGTTCTCCAGCTCGAGTTCCTGAACAATCGTGTCCTTAGCTATCTCGTACCTCGTCTTCTCGGCCCCGTCAGCAAGCTTCGCAGCAACTAGAACACCGACGCCGTCGCCTATCGGCTGACCCTTGCTGAAGGCCACAGCGGCCTGCCTGTATGACTCGGCTATCTCAAGCAGCTGAGGCAGAATCATCTGTATCTGGAGGACCATGTAGATGTTGGAGGTCTTCTTTCCGAGAAGGTAGTAGTGTCTAACCACTCTGTAAAGCGTGTTTATGCCTCTAAGTATCTCGACGAGGTTCGTCAAAGTCTTCAGCTGTGTCTCGGTGGCGTGGGGCGCTATGGCGGCGACCTCCTTCTCGTAGGTGGTCTCGCCTGTTTCGAGAATGTGCTCGAGCTTGTAGACCAAGCCGTAGGGGTCCATCGACTCGGGCTGAATCATGAAGAACTCGCTCAACCGCTCCAGCTCCTTAGACGGGTCTGACTCAGGCCTACCGACACGTTTGACCGTGTCAACCGCCACGTTGCCTATCTCGTCCTTAATCATCCTGAGCTTCTGGAGTTTCCTTTCCAAATCCCTGAGCATGTAGGAAAGTTGCATCCTTTGCCCGAGCGACGGATAGAGGAAGAAGATCATGAGAAAACCTATCCATATCAACGACAGCAGGAAGGACAGTAGGTTATCGCCTCCCGTAGCGGGGTTGAGCATCGCCTCTAGATATTCGGCCATTTTCCGATTCATAATGAAAACTGTTTATTTATAAGTTTGCCTTGCTGTGTGAAAACCGGTTAAAGCCTTTTCCACGTCTGCCTACGGGTCTCCTCTGGGTTTCGTTGACGGCTGAGGCCAAAGCCGTGCTTATGGACTCGATTTTTTCTAGGCAGGTTTTAAGGAGGTCTTCGTAGGTTCGCAGCGTTATGTCGAGGCTTTCATCCAGCTCCGCCTCCCTTCGCTCAATCTTCTCCATGTATTCCTCGACCATCTTCCTCGTTTCCGGAGAAACGAGCCTTCTGTCGGCGCTGGAAAGAGCCTCTATAAGCCTCATGCCGAGCGGCGTCGGCTGCAGCTGCCGGCCCCTCTTCCATGCATAGTTTCTGTCCACAATCAGCTGGGGGTAGGTGGCCCTTGTTGCGTCTGTGCCTATTCCATGCCTCTCCATCAGCCTCAGAAGCTCTGCTTCAGTCAGCCGTGGCGGGGGCTTCGTCTCGTCCTCGACTAGCCCTGTTTTGACTACCTTCAGCTGCTGGTTTTTGACCAGCCGTGGAATCGGTTTGTCGCTTGGCTTGAAGTAGCTGAAGTAGGCGTAGAAACCTTGTTTGACGACCGAGGAACCCTCGGCCTTTAGCTCGAGAGGGCCTAAGCTTATGACAGCCTGCTGGGAAAGCTGAGTAGCGTCTTCGGCGTAGGCGTTGGCGTAAAACCTCCGGGCAACGTACTCCCACACCCTCATCCTGAGGTCGCCTCCTTTGTAGACGGCTGTGGGGTAGATGGGGGGGTGTGCGCCGTCGTCTCTTCCGCCGTTCCGTGGGTTGGGTCCGAAGCCCTTGGGTGCGGCTTCCCTCAGTAAACCCGATTCCTCCACAACTCTTCTGCTGGCTTCGAAGTCGAAGGACGGCTTGTACCTGTTTGTGTCTGTTCTCGGATAGCTCATGTATCCTTCAGAATAAAGCTCCTCCATCACAGAAAGAAGCCTGCTTGCGCTTACGCCCGTAATCCTGTTCAAATCCCTCAAAACATCGTCGGTCCTCATCGGAAGAGGCCTCTGCACGGCTTTCTCAGCCTCCGCATACTCGCTTACTACGGCCTTGTCCAAGCCTTGAACCTCTTGATGAAGCCTCTCAGCCAACCCGTTATCCCAGAAAATCTGACTCGAAGCCGTGAAAGTCTGGCCATTCTCCGTCTCGAGGACGGCTTTGACGGTCCAGTATTTCCTCGGCTTGAAAGCCATTATCTCCTTCTCTCTTTCGACGACGAAGTTGAGGGTCGGAGTCTGGCATGAGCCCCAGCTTATCAGCCTAACCCGAGCCTTCTTCCTAGTAGACTCTGTTAAAAGACGTGTAAAAGCAGCTCCAGTTATCAGGTCGAAAACCTGCCTAAACCTCGCCTTCTCAACCCATCTCCAGTTAAGGTCTTTCTCAAGGTTTCTCCAGCTTGCGAAAAGCTCACGGCGGTCTAGAGAGTTGAACCTCATTCTCATGCAGCCTGCGTCTTCGCCGTGAATTCGGCGGTAAACCTTTAGCACCTCGTAGCCGATGAGCTCCCCTTCCGAGTCGTTGTCCGTCGCAACCACAAGAACTCCTCCGTCGTTAAACAGCTTAACCAAATTCTCGAACGTCTTCATGTCCGAAACTCTGTCCACGACGTTTCTCAGCCTGACTATCTCCAGCGGATGCTTCAACCCCCACTCATAACCCTCGGGCAGGTCTGCCTCCATCAAATGACCTCTGACCGACGCCACGGATGCATTTACTTTGGCAGCCGCCACCACGCTTCTGACGGCTTTAGCGACGCTTGCTTTCTCAGCAACGACTATGAACCTTTCACCTGACATCTTCTCCAACCGTTTCCAGAAGACGTTTGAGGACAGAGTCTCTTCTGTGCTCCTTTACTGTTTGGACGGCGACTATTTTCTTCCCAGTCGGCAGGTCTGCCACGTGGATGACGCATCTTTCTTTAAGAAGCTTTTCGCCCTTTTTGACTACACTCTGGGATAACACGGGTGCTGACACATACTTGCTGGCTGACCTGCCAGTGATTATGGCCTGTTTCTCATCTCCCATCTCTATGTATGATAACTCCAGACTGTCCACCTCAACAACCCTTGAAGGCTGAAGCTCCTTCGCCTCGGTCATCTCCTGAAGCTGGTAGGATTCCTCTGTTTTGATTGCTGCGCCCGTTATCGCCGAGCCCACCGAAAGCCATTCAGGAGGCTGCCTAACCTTAACCAAATACTCCTCGCCTGAAACAGTCGAAACTGTCAAGGTGTAAACCACACCCTCCCTTACAGCCTTAGCTGAGATGTTCGACACATAGCCCATCAACTGCTTGACACCGGCCCCCGTCATCCAGAAGCTTAAGAAATTCACCCCGTCTATTTATGGCATGCTCCTCAAGCCGAGCGAGGCGGCGAGCTCGTGGTCGTGTCTGAAACGGTTCCAGTAGTCGGGGCTCTCTTCGGGCAGGTCGCCGCTGACCACACCTCCATCTATGTTGCGTCTGTCGTGAACTCAGACAAACCAGTCGGTGTTGCTGTCCAACCCGCCGGGCCCACCCATCTCAAACTGAAAACCACTCGACGAAACACCCCAGAGAAAATTCCTCGGAAAGGGCACGGCAGCACCATCACGTCTGAAAAATATAAGATTATATCAACTGCTACACGTCTCAGACACAGCGCTCAAAGCTCTAGAGAACAACAGCTGTGATTCCGCAAGAAAAGAGGAGAATCTTAATAATAGGGGAATGTATCCAGACGTAAGGGGGCTATACATGTCTGCCCCGGTAGCGCAGGCTGGGAGCGCGTCCGGCTGAAGACCGGAGTGTCGGCGGTTCAAGTCCGCCCCGGGGCATTTTCAAGACACCCGGGGACATCTTGTTACAGCCTTTAGCCGTCGCATTGG
>JANWZU010000082.1 GCA_025054795.1 Candidatus Caldarchaeum sp. | reverse complement strand
CACGCTGGGCATAGAGCCTGACTTCTCGGTGGTGAAGCTGAAGAAACTTGTCGGCGGAGGATACTTCAAGCTTGTCAACAGGTCTCTCGAGCCTGCTCTGAGAAAACTAGGATACTCAGCCAAGCAGATTCAGGAAATCATCCAATACATCGCTGGAACGAACACTCTCTACGGTCCACAGCCCGTAAACCCACACAGCCTAAAAGCACGTGGCCTGTCCGAAGCCGACATACAGAGGGTCGAGCAGCTCCTGCCCTCAGCCATAAGCCTGAGGGATGTCTTCAACCCCTCGGTGCTGGGGGAGGAAACCATGAGAAGACTTGGAGTTTCGCCTAGCCTCTACAAAGACCACTCCTTTAACTTACTCAAACACATAGGATTCAGCGAAGAGGAGATACAGGTTTCGGAAGAGGTTGTTTGCGGAGCCATGACGGTTGAGGGTGCGCCTCACCTAAAGCAGGAGCATTACCCTGTTTTCGACTGCGCCGTTCCGTCCGGTAGGAAGGGGAGGCGGTTCATACACTACAAGGCGCATCTACTGATGATGGCCGCTGTCCAGCCGTTCCTCAGCGGAGCGATAAGCAAGACAGTTAACATGCCCAGCGAGTCGTCCGTCGAAGATGTCGCATCCGTGTACATGGACGCTTGGAGAATGGGTCTGAAATGCATAGCCATCTACCGTGATGGAAGCAAGCTTTCCCAGCCTCTCACAGCCAAAACCTCTAAGGAAGAAGCAGCCCCCAAGCCTGTCAGGAGAAGGCTTCCGTCGGAGAGGACTGCTGTCACACATAAGTTCCGGATAGGCGAGCAGGAAGGCTACATAACTGTTGGTTTGTACGAGGACGGCACGCCCGGCGAAGTTTTCATCAAGATGGCTAAAGAGGGCAGCACGTTGGCGGGTCTAATGGATTCCTTCTCCATAGTGACATCGATAGCTCTCCAGTACGGCGTGCCTCTGAAAGTTCTGGTCGACAAGTTTATCCACACAAGGTTCGAGCCTTCCGGGTTCACAGACAATCCGAAGATAAGGTTCGCCAAGTCGGTCGTCGACTACGTTTTCCGCTGGCTTGCTTTGAAGTTTCTGTCCGCTGATGAGCGGAGAGAGATAGGCCTAGCTGACGGCGAGGACCGTGAAGTTTCTCAGCTATCCGAGAGGGTTGTCGTGGCAAAAGCTCCTGCCCCAGACGCTCCAGCATGCCCTGAGTGCGGAAGCATAATGGCCAGAAGCGGAACCTGCTACGTCTGCGTAAACTGCGGGGCAACGACCGGCTGCTCCTAAAACTAAAAAGCTGCTCTAATTTCAGCTATGCGAGGAAAATGGTCAACTTCACGCCTGCGCTGAACACGCTGATTATTTTCACGGTATTCTCGCCCATTTTCTCGCTTGTCTCAAGGAGGCTCAAGGCCCCGTTCATAGTCGACGCCTACGGCTTCTCAGCCTTCGCAATCTCGCTCATCGTCGCATTCTTCCAAGCCCAGAGCATCTTCGGAGGCGCTGTATACAGAATAGCTCTGGGGCCCTACTCCTCCGTAATATACGTGGACAGCCTCTCCTCCTTCCTCTCGTTAATCTTCATCGGCGTCGGCCTGCTGGCAAGCATCTTCTCAGTGGGCTACATCGAGGAGCGAAAACCCGAGTTCTACCCTCTGCTAATAGCCTTGGTGACCGGTATGGTTGGCGTTGTCTTCTCAGGCGACCTATTCACTTTCTTCATTTTCTGGGAGATGATGTCTATAGCCTCCTATCTCCTCGTCGCTTTCCGATACCGTTCGTGGGAGGCTGTTGAAGCTTCTCTGAAATATCTGATTATCAGCGCCGCAGGCGCCTCTGCAATTCTGTTCGGAATGTCTCTGCTATACGGGATGGCTGGTACTCTGGAGATAGCTAGGCTGGCTGAGTCGCTTGGAACCGCCGCCGCAGCAGGCGAGGCATGGACCTACGTTGCTATAGTTTTCTTAGTCACAGGGTTCGGGGTAAACGCAGCTATGGCTCCGTTCCATTCATGGCTTCCCGACGCACATCCAGCCGCCCCGAGCTCCATAAGCGCGATGTTATCAGGAGTGGTGATAAAGACTGGTGTTTACGGCCTCTTCAGACTCATACTCGGAGTGTTTCCTCCAACGATGTATGACTGGGGTTTGGGTCTCGCCGTGTTCGCAGTTTTGACCATGACCATAGGAAACCTTCTGGCCTTGATGCAGGAGGACATTAAAAGGCTGCTGGCCTTCAGCTCCATCGCCCACATAGGCTACATAGTGTTCGGCCTGAGCGTAGCCAACGTACCCGGAATAGCTGGAGGCCTTTTCCACGTACTCAACCACGCTCTCGTCAAGGCCCTGCTCTTCCTCGGAGCTGGAGTATTCATACATTCCGCAGCGACGAGAAGCATCGAAAACTTGGCTGGAATAGGGAAGAAGCTGCCCCTCCCATCCACCTGCTTCGCCATAGGAGCGTTCGCACTGGCCGGCATACCGGGCTTAAACGTTTTCTGGAGCGAGTTCACTATAATAACCGCCGCCCTCCAAGCTGGCCAGATATACGTCGCCCTAGCGGTAGTGATGGTCGTCAACATACTGATAGGCGTAGCTTACTACGTAAGACTAATCCAGTCGATATTCCTGAAGGAGCCTTCACCAGCCTTAGAAAAACTGAAGCCAGTCAACGCATCCATGACAGCCCCTCTAATCGTTCTCACCTCTTTAGCCGTTATAATAGGAATCTACCCAACGCCGTTCCTAGACGCCGCTCTCCTTATATCGTCGGCTCTGGCTTCGTGAATGTATAAGAGCTTCCTCGTTCGAATGTAGGCGGTGAAGCAGAAAGCAAAACGTCCGACAGCACAGGCTCAGAACAACGTCCTCGAGAGAATAAAATCGCTAGCGAAATCTATAGTCAAGGCGGTTGATTCAGGCGAATTTCCCCAAGTTGAGATACCGGCCAGAACGACGTCGAACATAGAGTACAACCCCGAGATACGGCAGTATGTTCTAGGTCCACGCCGAGTCGTTCGCACAGCTAAGAACATCAAGCATCTCAGGCCGCTGGCGCAGCTCTGCTGGATGGCCATGTTTGCTTCTCAGCTCATAACCTCAAAGAAGACAAGCACCCTGAGAGACGCCTTCTACAACGCCCTCGGCTACGACGTCGACTTCGAGGACCAGCAGGAGAGCGACGAAGCGGTGACGGAGCTTGAGACGCTCGTGGGAACCGTAAGAGAAGACTTTAACATCTACCCCGAGGAGAGGTCAAGCATCTTCGGCCCGCTTGTCATAGAGTACACAGTCCCGGGATACGAGGGAAGGAGCTTGGACCTTAGGACGATTCCGGACGGAGCTATGATAGGGCCGGCTATGACGACCGCAAGGATTGTGAGGTGTCAGGCTGAGCAGGTCTTCGTCGTTGAGAAAGGAGCTATCTACCAGCGTTTTCTCGAGGAGAATGTGCCCCAGAAATACAAGGCGATAGTTGTCCACACAGCTGGGCAGGCTCCACGGGCGACTAGAAAGTTCATCAGACGTCTAAACCAAGAGATGAACCTTCCGGTCTACATCTTCAGCGACGCAGACCCATGGGGTATGCACATAGCAAGCGTAATCATCTTCGGCTCAGCTCTCTCAGCACATGTCAGGGAATTGAACGTGCCGGACGGTGTTTGGGCAGGGCTGTGGGCCAGCGACATAACCCGTTACAAGCTGCCTGCCATGAAGTTCAACGAAGAGGACGTTCGCAGGGTTGCTGAGCTTGAAAAAGACCCACGGTACGTACAAGACCCTTGGAAACGTGAGATAGGTCAGTTTAAGAAGATGCAGCGGAAAGCCGAGCTAGAGTCTCTCAGCCGCTACGGCCTCGAATACATAGTCACCGACTACCTACCTGAAAAGCTCGCCGAGGTCACTAGAAAGTAGTGCGTGAAAAGTGTTGAGGCTGGTTGAAGGCCATCCGGCTGTTCTGCTGGAGAAGCCTGAAAAATGTCTTGTGGTAGCGGACCTTCACCTCGGGTTCGAGGAGGAGCTGAGGCTGAAGGGGATTAGGGTTCCGTCGTACAGCCGAACAATCCTAGAGGAGTTGAAGTTTCTGATGGACAGAACAGAAGCGAAGAAGCTGATTATCGCAGGCGATTTGAAGCACAACATACCTGGGCCCTCGAAAATAGACTCTGAAATACTCCCCAAGTTTCTCATCGCGATGAAGCAGAATGCCGAAGTTGTTATAATACCCGGAAACCACGACGGACAGATAGAGAAGATTGCGGAGGGCTTGGCGCAGGTTCAGCGTTCAAGAGGACTTTACGTCGCTGAGGAAGAAGTGGCCGTAACCCATGGACATATGAGGCCCGATGGAAGCTTGATTAATGCGAAGGTGATGGTGGCGGGTCATCTCCATCCAGTGCTAAGAATAGGTGGAGGGCATGCGGGTGCTAGAATACGGGTTTGGCTTAGGCTCCGAGCTTCGAGGAAAGATTTTTTGAAAGCTCTCTACGGAGCTGCCGCAGGAAGAGCAAAAGGAGAAGTAACTCTCCTGATAATGCCGAGCTTCAACGACTTTCTTCAAGGCAGGTCTGTCAACGACTTGGGGCCCTCAAAGCTTTTTCGAGGACCCATACTCCGATCCGGCGTCTTCGACATAGACGAGGCGGAAGTCATAACTTTAGACGGCGACGTCCTCGGCACACTCGGCGAATTGAGAGATGTTTTAAAATGAACGAGGAGCTAGTCAAAATACAGGCCGAATATCCAAAGATTTTCGAAGAAGCATACGACTGTGTGAAGGAGATGAGGGTGAAGAAGTATGTGTTCAAGCCGAGCGGCAGAGTTAGATGGGTTGTTGTGGGTAGAACAAGAGACTATCTTGCTCTTCCATCAGTGGGGTACTGTTCGTGCGAGGATTTTTTCTTCCGAGTGATGAGTCATGAGAAACCCATGTGCTACCACGTTGTAGCCGTCAAGCTCGCCCAGATTACGGAGAAGTACGATGTCATCGAAGAGTCCGATGAATGGCACTGGAGGCTCATGCGTGAATGGCTGTCAGACAGGTTTTCTGAGGTATGAGTCATCGCCTTTAATCCAGTCTTCTCGAGGCGGAGCGAAAACGTCAACAACTAGGCTGTCCTCAAGGGCTTCTGCTGCGTGTCCGAGGTTGGACGGTATGACTATAACCCCGCCCCCTTCAACCACTTGCTCGAGTCTGTCTTCGAAGACAAACTTAACCTTCCCCTCAACCACATAGGCTGTCTGCTCATGGATGTGCGAATGCATCGCAACCTTGGCACCCTTAAGAAGCCTAAGCTGAGCCACAGTCATCTTTTCCCCGAAAACCGCACGTCTCCATACATCGTCCCTAAGCTTCTCCCATGGAATGTTCTCCCAACGGACGTGTTTGAATCCCATGACGGCATCCAGACAGCGAAACTTGGTATAAAAGCTTGCCCATACATCAGCTTTAAAAACACAAACACATCAATAAACCCGGATGAAGCCCAAGGACTATCTCGAGCTGAGAGCCGGCGGGGTCTCGTACGTCAGATTTGATTCGATGGAGAGGCTTTCCTCCATAGAGGGGGTTGTCTTCGACTGCGACGGCGTCTTGATAGATGAAAAAACATCATACGACGAAGCCTTAAAGGAAGCTGCCTCAGAGCTGCTGAAACTCTTGACTGGCTTTTGGGTGGAAAGCTCGGAGATATCTTCTGAAGCGATCTACAGGATTAGGGCGGTCGGAAGTTTCAACAACGACTGCGACACGCTGGCTCTGCTGGTTGAATGGCTTTTCAAAATGCTGTCCGACAGACACGGCAACAGTTTGGTTGAAAGGCTGTCGAAGCTGAGGATGAAAGATTACCCTGAATTATCTGGTATCTTAAAGACGGAGAGCTTCGAAAGGCTGGAGGCTGGTGCCGCATCAGGGTGGTTGGAGGAGCTTTCACGCAGGGTTTCAGCCCTCGAGGGAACGGCCGCCAGCTTAGCCGATGTCGAGTCGACGATAGGCTTGTCTTCTGAAACCGTCGCCGAGCTTAAGAAGGCCCTCAACTATCCAGACAAGTATGGAAAAAGCCTGTTGACAACTGTCTTCGACGAGGTTTTCTTCGGCTCAGACCTAATCAGGGAAGTCAGAGGCTCCGGGCCCTACTTCGAGTTCGAGGGCAAGCTTAAGCATGAAAAACTGCTCGTCGAGCCTCAGACTCTGGAGAGCCTTCAAAGACGTGGTCTGGTTCTTGGAATGAGCACGGGTAGAGGCTCTTGGGAGACTTGGAGAACCCTCGGCAGCCTCTCGAACATGTTCGAGAAACAGGCATGCGTTTTCATAGGAGACTTTGTTGCAGCCGAGCCTTCGAAGAAGGAGTTGTACGAGAAGCCGAGTCCATGGTCGCTGGTTAAGGCCGTGAAGAACCTCCATAGGGAGGGTTATGTGCTTTACATCGGAAACAGCGCAGAGGACCTCATCATGTACAAAAACGCTAGAAAGGAAGTTGACAAGCTTGTCTTCGCTGGAGTTTACGACAACTCATACGATGTGGCTGACTACTTCCAAGAAAACGGAGCAGACCTAATCATACCCAAAGTAAACAATCTTCCGAAGATACTTGACTTTTTGGAGGAAACTTAGGCAACGGGCAGTCCTTCTATCCCAAAGTACATGCCCAGAGCTCTGCCGAGGAGAAAAGTTCCTGCAGCAACGCCCGAAAGGATTGAGACGTTCACGGCGAATTCTTTCAAAAACGTTTTTTCCTGAAGGATTGAAGTGAAATATGTGAAGAACGCAGTCAGAAGCAGGGCAGCAGCCATGGCTCCCATGAACGCAGCCAGCATGTCTTTCAAGATGAAGTAGGGGAAGACGAGAGCAATCACGGTGAGCATGTAGATTACTGCAGTGACTAAGCCTGAAACAGCAGGGTTCTCTGAAACCCCCTGCCTAGCCTGCAGGTAGGAGGCTGCCCCCATCGAGACTGCGGCGGCGCATCCGACTATCAAACCCGCTATTCCCGCCACAACTGTGGAGCTTGAAACTCCAAGAAAGCCTGTCTGAACTCCTGTCAACTCTATTATGGCGTCAGCAACCCCCAGCATTATGAATCCAAGATACTTAGCAACTGCCTCGTCTATATGTCCGACTAGCTGCCTCTCTATCTCAACCTCCTCGTTTATGATTTTCTCGATAGCCTGTTTCTCGACTGTGTTGTGGTCCAGCTGTTCGGCTATGCTTTTGTACTGTTCAAGATTCCTTTTTTCATGGTTTTCTAGAGCTTTGACTACGAAAGTGACTCCCAGAAGCAGTCTGGCGAATATCATCAGGGATATGAAAGCTTTTGACGCAGAGGGCCTGTAATCGGGGGTGTAGTGAAGCCAGAAATTGTAATGTCTTTTCTCAACCTCGGCCAGCTTCTGCAGAGTTTCTCGACGCTGGCCGTTTTTCTCGACTTTAGCAAGCCTAGAGTAAACCATGTAGTCTTTAAACTCGTTGTCGACGAATCGTTTGTAATCGTTTTCCATCGTTTGAACTGTGTTCGAGTGTTATTTAGGCTGTTTCCACGCATCCGGTAGTGTTTGGCCTTGTCTCAATCATTTCGAGGATTTTGTACCCGTTTTTCTCGAGCTGGCTAACGACCTCTGCTGCCGCTGCGTCGACAGGCCTGTATCCAGCGGGCTGGGTGTTCTCCGAAAGCTTGAAGAAGAGAACTCTCGAAGGACCTGCACCGCTCACAACCTCGGCCACGTTGTATTTCTTCAAAAGCCTCATCTTCTCCTCCATGAGCTTCTTCCCGTCGACCCCTTTCCCGTAAACTCCTGCATTTG
>JANWZU010000044.1 GCA_025054795.1 Candidatus Caldarchaeum sp. | reverse complement strand
GCGGACTTGCGGCTGTGCGGGTCAGCCATCACTACAACCTCGTCTCCGGTCAACGGGTCCACAACGTATTCAGCGAAATGGGGCGTGTATCCACGGCTTCTGAAGAGTATTCTAGCTTCAGCCCCAGCTACCGAAACCATGGGGTAGAAGAGGAATGACGTTGTTCAAAAATCTATCCCGCCAAGTTATAGATTTATGCAGGCTTAGCAGACTGAGAGCGGAGTGCTCAGCAGAGGCCGTCAACTCTACAGAGAGCTTGTATCAATAGCTGTAAGCGAGGGCTTTCAGTTGACTGAGAAAGCCTTGAAAAAGCTTGAGGAAAGCGAAAACCCAGTCGAAAACCTCCTGCGCACAATCGAAGAACTGAAGAAACAGGCTCCCGAGGTGCCTTTGATCGACGTCGGCCATTTGAAGCTACAGCAGACCGAGGAGAAACCCGCTGATTTAAAATTGCAACTGGAAGCAGAGACAACCCCTTTGTCCATCCCAAAAATGACAACAGTTAACCTGATTGAAGACGACTACAGAATCGAAGGCGAGTTTTTCGAGTTTCACCGATACTTCATGGATAGATACAGAAAGATACGCAGAATACTGGAAAGAAGAAACAGAAACTACAAACCCGTCGCCGAGGCCGTGGCGGCTAGGGATGGCGAAGAAGTCGAAATAGCTGTTATGGTTCTGGGTAGGGAGGAGCGCAAAAACTCATTAATCCTCGACGTTGAAGACCCTTCGGGGGTCGTCAGCGTAGTCGTTCCCGTGAAAAACCAGCAGATGTACAGAGAGGCTTGCGAATTAGTCAACGACGTCGTCGTTGGGATGAAAGTTCGTAAATCCGGCGACCTTCTGATACTGAGGGAGGCTGCTTACCCAGATGTTGAGGAGCGTCAGCAAAGAAGCAATCAAACAAATCCAGAAGCCTATGTTTGCCTAATCTCAGACGTCCACGTCGGCAGCAAGAACTTCCGACAAGACCTTTTTGAAAAGTTTCTCGACTGGGTCAACAGAGGTAGGGATGGCGTGGCAAAACGCATAACGCACATCGTTATTGCAGGCGACTTGGTCGAGGGCGTTGGAGTTTACCCTGGGCAGGAGAAAGACCTCATGATAAAGAATGTCGAAGACCAGTTCAAAGAGGCCTCCAAACTTTTGGCCGAGATCCCTGAGAGAATAGAGGTGGTTTTTAGCCCCGGCAACCACGAGCCAGTTAGGAAGGCTCTTCCACAGCCTCCGCTCCAAAAACGCTACAGAGACTTGGTCAACAAGAGGCGGTTGGTCAGTTTCGTCTCCAACCCGGCTAACCTCGTCTTCGACGGAGTCAGAATCTTAGTTTACCACGG
The DNA here is from genome assembly GCA_025054795.1 of Candidatus Caldarchaeum sp. GTDB lineage: Archaea > Thermoproteota > Nitrososphaeria_A > Caldarchaeales > Caldarchaeaceae > Caldarchaeum. The sequence goes on along the minus strand of JANWZU010000044.1, from coordinate 5,287 downwards.
ACAAGGGTTGGATGAACTAATTCAGTCGATTCCTGAATCTTCCTACAGCAATCTGCGTGAAACAGGCCCAAAGCTGATGTCATACATGCTTAAATGCAGACATCTTGCGCCTGTGTATGGCGAGAACACCCAGCTGCTGCCGATGAATGAGGATAGGCTAGTTATTTCAGAGACTCCAAACGTGTTTCAGACCGGACACATCCACGTAGTCGTTAAAACCAACTACAAAGGCGCTGTGCTCATCAATTCTGGTGCTTGGCAGGACCAGACCGAGTATCAGAGGTCGATGGGAATGGAGCCGATGACGGGATACGCAGCGTTGTATAACCTCGCAAACCATGATGTTTCTTTTAAGCAGTTCGGCAGCTAGGTGGGCTTAACGATTGTTTTCCACAGCAGTATCCCCTTGCGGACGTAGGTGGGCTGCATACCCGCATCATCGAGTAGTGGTATTATCTGCTGCGGGTTTGTTCCATGGCCTAAAAGACGGGATGCAATCGGGTCTATTATCAAAGTCAAGCCAGAAGGCTTCAGCCTCCTACGTATCTGCCTCAGAGCAGCTCGTATGTCAGCAAAATGATGCAGGCTAAACATCAGAACAGCCCTGTCGACGCTTTGTTCAGGCACTCCATCAAGAACTTCCGCAGGAGTCATCAGCGTCTTGATGTTGCGCAACCCAAGTCTTACAGCAAGATTCCTGACACTCTCTAGGCGCTCATTTTTCACATCAACAGCATACACTAGTCCTTCTTCGCCAACCATCCTAGCAGCAGCTATAGACAGAAAACCTCCGCCGCATCCCACATCCATGAAAACATGTCCTCGAGCCACTCCCACATCGCTCAGCAGGCGATACGGGTTCTGAACTAGACTACGCAGCCGCAAACCAAGACTCATCTACATCCTCTCGAGCATAGGTAGAACCTTTTCGAAAAAGTCTAGAGACTCTGGGTTCCTTATAGCGTCGCGGTTCACAACCTTCCTTCCGTTGATTATGTTTGATACAGCAACCTCGACTTTCTTCATGTTGAAGGTGTAGGGTATGTCTGGAGTTTCCATTATTACGGCAGGCACATGTCTCGGTGAGGCTTTCTCACGCAGCTGCTTTTTAATCCTCTCTTTCAACTCTTCCGTCAGCTTATAGCCTTCTGCCATTTTCACAAACAGTACAAGCCTCTGGTCTCCTCTCCAATTCTGTCCAACAACCAAGCTGTCAGCCACCTCCTTGAACTGTTCAACGATAGAATAAATTTCAGCAGTCCCGATCCTCACTCCTGAAGGCTTGAGGACTGCGTCCGACCTGCCGAGAAAAGTTATTCCTCCCGTGTCGCTGTGAAAAACGACGTAATCGCCGTGTCGCCAAACTCTTTTTTTAGTGTAGAAGCTGAAGTAGGTTTCTAGATACTTAGCGTTGTCTGGGTCGTTGAGGAAATAAAGAGGCATGGAGGGAGCCGGAGCCTCACAGACAAGCTCGCCTTCTCTGTCGTAGATAGGATTGGCTTCCTCGTCGTAGCATTTCACCTTCATCCCCAGTCCAGGAGACTGGAGCTGTCCTGCGTAGACGGGTAGAATTGGGCTGCCTATGGCGAAGCATCCGTTTATGTCCGTTCCGCCTGAAATCGAGTTGAAGTGGTGGTCTTTTTTAACCTCTTCGTAGACCCATTTAAAGCCGTCGGCAGATAGAGGCGAACCGGTCTGCGAGATCTCCCGCAAACTCGACAAGTCAAACGAGCTTCGAGGAGAGACTGATAAGCTTCTTAGATGGTTGATGTAGCTGGCGCTGCAGCCGAAGACCGAAACCTCAAACTGGTCTACGAGCCTCCACATGGTCTTCCAGTCCGGGTAGTTAGGGTCTCCGTCGTAAAGAAGCAATGTAGCACCAACCGCAAGAGAGCTCATCAACCAGTTCCACATCATCCAGCTCGGTGAAGTGATGTAGGTTATGGTGTCCTCGGGTTTTAGGTCGCTGTGGATTATAAGCTCCTTCAAGTGGTTTATCAGAACACCTGCTGTCGACTGAACCATAGATTTTGGCTTTCCAGTAGTGCCTGATGAAAACATGATGTAAACAGGTGTAGATGACGGAACCTGCTCGTACTTTACCAAATCGTGTTTACCTAGGTCGGTGTAGAGGACGGCGTTGTCCATTTCTTTGATTGCGGGGTTCTCATCGACGTATGGCACGACGATAACCGCCTCAATCGATGGAATGTTTCTAACAATTCTCTCAACCCTCTCTAGAACGTTGAAGGTCTTACCTCTGTAAACATAGCCGTCGACAGTCAAAATGGCTTTAGGGTTCAGCTGGCCGAACCTGTCCACGGCAGCTTCAACCCCTATTTCCGTTCCAGTAGAAGACCAAGAAGCACCAAGCGCTGTAGTGCCCAGCATCCCTGCACAAGCTTCAGCTGTGTTAGGGAGGTAGCCGCAAACTCTGTCTCCAACGCCCACGCCTACTTCTCTGAGAAACTCGGCCACCGCACCTGCCTCACGATGTAGGTCTAGGTAGGTTAGTTTTTTGAAAAACCCGTCCTCCCTAACGGCGACCAAAGCAGTCTTCCCGTCTCTCCTCCTAAGAAGGTTTTCGGCGAAGTTCAGCTTGGCTCCAACGAACCATGACGCTCCTGGAAACTTGCTCAAATCGTCCACGACTTTGCTGAACTTTTGGGATGCTTTGATTTCGACAAAGTCCCAGACATCGTGCCAAAAGGCTTCTATGTAGTTGACCGACCAGTCGTACAGCTGGAAGTAGGCCCTGTGGTTGAACGGGTCTATGTCAACTGCCTCCCTCTGGTTGACGTACTCCATGAATTTGGTCATGTTGGCTTTCTCGACGACTTCTTCAGAAGGCCTCCAAAGAGTAAGGGTCATCTGGATAAAAAATGGCGGCTTCAACCATATATAAAGGCGCGGCCTTCCCATCAACCTAGTGGAGGCCCAAGACCCCACCGTCTACTTGCTGGCGATTGCTTCTTTCTTCTTCCTAACTTATCTCTTGGGCTCTTTTTTTGGAAGGCGGCGTGTGGCGAAGCTTAACAAAACGTTCTCAGAAATCATATCCTCGTCAGGGGGCAGGGTTGTCGGAGGGCGAAGCGGAGCAACGGCCGCAATCCTTTCTTGCAAAAATCTAGGTAATCTGGCCGAGTTTTCAATAGTGGTAGGGATTCAGTCGTGGGCCAACCCGCTGAGCTATTTGGTTTCAAAGATGATGGGCAGAGGAGACTTGGCTGTTTTGAGGGCCCGTCTTACCCAAACACCAACCTTTTCATACACTTTGATAAGGAAGGATGCACCCGCCCGACGGTACGCCGCCAAGTGGGGGCGATTCGTCAGAGAAATCAACGGCTACATTCTCGCTACGCCTGAGAAAGAGGTCGACGACGACGTTGTAAGCAAAACGATCCAAACCGTGAATAGGCTTGACAACCTTCTTCTTCTGTCCGTCAACAGAGAGCTCCCCCATCTGCAGGCTTATTTTGTCCCTTCGTCGAGCGATAGTATAAAAAATTTACTATATGTTCTAATAAAGCTTATATGAAGTAAAATCTTCAGAAAATCGAAAAATGGTATTCGACACGCCTCTAGGTTTTACCATCGTAGGCATCGCCGTATTCCTCGTTGCATACATGGTTTACAGCAAGATCATCGACCGAAAGGTTTGGAGTCCTGACCGGACAAGACCAACGCCAGCCCACATGTACGCAGACGGCGTTGAGTTCTTCCCCGTCGGCCGGTTCGTCCTCTACGGATTCCAGTGGAACAGCATTGCTGCCCTAGGCCCGATTATAGGCCCGGGCACGGCTGCCTTGGCTTTCGGCTGGCTTCCCGCTTTCTTATGGATTCTTTTTGCCGCTCTGCTGATAGGGTGGGTGCAGGACTACAGCGCCATCTTCCTGTCGGTTAGGAAGGAGGGCCGGAGCTTCGGGCCACTTGCGTACGAGCTGCTTGGGCCAACCCCGCGTAAGCTGCTGCTAGGATTCCTTCTCTTCTACCTGCTGCTGATTAACGCCGCTTTCCTGTTCGTCGTCGCCACCGTTATGAACGCATTCCCCGGCTCCTTCTGGTCTCTCTTGGTTCTCGTGATTGCCGCCATGATAACAGGCCACCTGTTGTTCAACGTGAAGATGGGCGTCGGGCCGGTGACTGTTCTGGCTGTGATACTGCAGGCGCTTGGAATTGGTTTAGGTGCGACGGTGCTTTCAGCCGTACCGCCCGCTGGAACATTCGTCTTCACACCGCCTCCGCCGGGTGTCCCAGCGGCAGCAAACCCGTACACCTACTGGCTCGTCCCCCTAGTAGCCATACTAATCTTAGGGTCGCTCCTGCCGATGCCTAGGCTTATAACACCGATGAACTACATCGCCTACTACTCGCTCATACCTGCAGTCCTGTTGCTAACAGTCGGAGCCCTAGCTTCGCCGGCGACAGGCGTGAAAATAGAGGTGCCTGTATTCCGAGGATGGGCTGAGGTAGTCACCGTGGGACCGCTGTGGCCTGCGTTGTTCGTTACGATAGCCTGTGGAGCTATCTCAGGCTGGCACAGCCTCGTAAGCACCGGACTTACCTCTAAACAGATAGACGTGGAGACAGACATACGCCCAGTCGGAGCGGGAGCCATGATAACAGAGAACCTAGTCGGGTTGACGGCGCTTGCAGCATGGATATCCATACCGTTGCTAACAGTTGCGGGAGGTGCGTCCCCAGGAAACTTCGTGGCGGGCGCAACGAGGCTCACATCCCCGCTCGTCGGCGGAGAAGCAGTCGCACCGTTCCTGAGGATCTTCTTCGCAAACTACATGGTTGGCATGGCCGTCACAATTCTGACAATACTTGGAAGGTTCTGGAGGGTGACGATGGCCGAGGTTTTCGGCGGAACAAAGCTATCGGTGCTGGGCAACAAGTTCATCGCCTCGGTTCTAGGCTTCGTCTTCCCGATAGCTTTCGTGCTGACCGGCAGCTGGAACAACATATGGCTATATTTCGGCGGGACAAACCAGCTGCTCGCCGGGTTCGCTCTCCTGATAGTCGGGCTTTTCCTTTACACACAGAGAAGATTCCACTGGTACACAACGATACCTGGAATATTCATGATGGTGACAACGCTGGCCGCCATCCTGTACCAGACAACTGTTTTCGCAAGGGCCTTGGCCGGAGAAAACCTAGCAGGACTAGGACCAGGCCTTCTACACGCAACCCAGAGGATTCTTCAGACAGCAGCAGGGCCCGGGGCCGTGACCTTTATCAACGCATTCTCGACTACCGTTGGAGCCATAATGTTCGTCATAGG